>JAHBSW010000039.1 GCA_019638935.1 Cryobacterium sp. | reverse complement strand
TGACCAACATGATATGCTCAGGCCGCCGACCAACCGCCAGCGTGTACCCGCCGCTCACAACTTCCACGAGGATGCGTTCAGCGCCTCGACTCTCGCATATCGGGTGCGCGATCGCGCGAGCGCCTCGTGCGCCCGTTCGAGCGCCTCCATCATCACCGAGATCTCTTGTCTCCACCTCGACTGCGAATGCGCGTACGCCTCGCGAGCAGCGCCCGACCAGTCCGCGCCGAGCTGCGCGACCCGCCGGTCGAGCTCATCCAGATGCTCCTCGATCGTCGACGTGGCCATCGTCAGCACGCGAACCACGTCATCCAGTGACTCGACTCGCACCTCCAAGACGTCATTCATCGCTCGTACCCCTTGACTCGCTCGTTCAGGGTGTCGAGCTTCTGCTGGAGGTCGCGCTGCAGCTGACTCAGCTCGGTCAGCGGGTTGTCGGAGTCGGGGTCATCGATCGCCTCCTGCGCGAACTGCTCGTGCAGTTGACGTGAGGCTCTCTGTGACTGCTGCACCAGTTGACGGGCTTCAGGAGACTCGTCTCGACCGCTGAAGACGTCGTCCAGGGTCGTCTGGTTCAAGTCGATTCTCTGCTGCACCTTCTGCCACGCCGTTCCGAGCTCGCCGCTTCGCGCAGCACGCTCCCGCTGCTCGACCTCATCCTCGAGCTCGCCCACGACGCTGGTCCATGATCGTGGCGAACTCGTCGTACGCGGCGCTGTCGGCTTCGACATACGCATCGAGGTTCGATTCAGCGGTATCGGCGGCCCATCGTGACAGGCCGCCGACCAAGCCCACGGCACTGGAGCCGAGCAGCACGGCACCCTCGGCCGCCGGATACAGCCCCATCAGGAGCAGCCCGAGCCGCTGGGGTGACAGCGAGCAGTTCTGCCTGATGTAACCCTCGATCGCCTGCGCGTGCTGCTCCTGTCGGGTCAGAACCTGACTGAGCAGAGCAAGTTCCCCGTAGTCGACCCTCATCGCGCTCCCGCACCGTGCCCGCACCGCCGCCATAGAACAACGAGGCCACCATAACCTGATGACACGTCACCTCATCCTGCAGAGAACGCCCCCGCGGGGGAACGTCGCCGGTCTGCGCACGAGTCGGCCGACGTCGACAGGCTCGGCACCCAGATCAGAGTGACTGCAGGATGTCGCGCATGAGGTTCGCGGTCTCGCTCGGCGTCTTGCCAACCTTGACCCCGGCGGCCTCGAGCGCTTCCTTCTTCGCCTGGGCTGTGCCCGCGGAGCCCGAGACGATCGCGCCCGCGTGACCCATGGTCTTGCCCTCGGGCGCCGTGAAGCCGGCAACGTAGCCCACCACGGGCTTCGTCACGTTCGCCTTGATGAAGTCGGCTGCGCGCTCCTCCGCGTCGCCGCCGATCTCGCCGATCATGACGATCGCCTTCGTCTCCGGGTCGGCCTCGAACGCGGCGAGCGCGTCGATGTGGGTCGTGCCGATGATCGGGTCGCCACCGATGCCGATGGCGGTCGAGAAGCCGAGGTCGCGCAGCTCGTACATCATCTGGTAGGTCAGAGTTCCCGACTTCGAGACGAGGCCGATCGGTCCCTTGCCGGTGATGTTCGCGGGCGTGATGCCGACGAGCGCCTCGCCGGGGGTGATGATGCCGGGGCAGTTCGGCCCGATGATGCGGGTCTTATTGCCCTTGGCGATCGTGTGCGCCCACGCCTCCGCGGTGTCGAGCACCGGCACGCCCTCGGTGATGACGACGAGCAGGCCGATCTCGGCGTCGATCGCCTCGAACATGGCGTCTCGCGTGAATGCGGGCGGAACGAAGGCGATCGAGACATCCGCCCCCGTCTTCTCCATCGCCTCGGCGACCGAGGCGAACACGGGCAGTTCGACGTCGTTGCCGCTAGCGTCCTTGTGCAGCACGGTCGTGCCCGCCTTGCGCGCATTGACACCGCCGACGACGTTCGTGCCGGCCTTGAGCATGAGCGCCGTGTGCTTCGTGCCCTCGCCACCCGTGATGCCCTGGACGATGACCTTGGAGTCCTTGTTGAGGAAGATCGACATTTTTCTTTGAGTCCTTTGAAGTCTTGGTTTCGATACGGCCGCTGCGCGGCCTACTCAACCGGCGAAGTTTCTCAGCGCGCGGCAGCGAGTTCGGCGGCCTTGTCGGCGCCCTGGTCCATGTTCTCGGCGAGCGTCACGAGCGGGTGGTTCGCCTCGAGCAGAATGGCGCGACCCTCGTCGACCTTGTTGCCGTCGAGTCGCACGACGAGCGGCTTGTTGGCCGCGCTGCCGAGCTCGGCGAGCGCACCCACGATTCCCTTGGCGACGGCGTCGCAGGCCGTGATACCGCCGAAGACGTTGACGAAGACGCTCTTGACCTGCTCGTCGCCGAGAATGACGTCGAGGCCTGCCGCCATGACCTCGGCGGATGCTCCACCACCGATGTCGAGGAAGTTCGCCGGCTTCACGCCCCCGTGGTTCTCGCCCGCGTAGGCGACGACGTCAAGGGTGCTCATGACGAGGCCTGCACCGTTGCCGATGACGCCGACCTCGCCGTCGAGCTTGACGTAGTTGAGGTCACTGGCCTTGGCCTTGGCCTCGAGCGGGTCGGCGCTGGCGGCATCCTCGAGTTGGGCGTGCGTGGGGTGGCGGAACTCGGCGTTGTCGTCGAGCGACACCTTGCCGTCGAGAGCGACGACCTTGCCATCCTCGGTGAGCACGAGCGGGTTGACCTCGACGAGCGTCGCATCCTCGCCCTTGTAGACGCTGTAGAGCTTCACGAAGACGTTGGCGACCTCGTCGACGAGATCACCCTCGAACCCGGCCGCCACCGCGATCTCGCGGGCCTTCGCCTCGTCGATGCCCGCAAGCGGGTTGACCTCGATCTTGGCGAGCGCCTCGGGGCGCTCGACGGCGAGCTCCTCGATCTCCATGCCGCCCTCGACGCTCGCGAGCGACAGGTAGGAACGGTTGGCACGGTCGAGCAGAATCGAGAAGTAGAACTCCTTCGCGATGCGCGCTCCCGCGGCGACCATGACGCGACGCACGACGTGTCCCTTGATGTCGAGCCCGAGGATCGCCTCGGCAGCGGCATACGCCTCGTCGGGGCTGTGCACGACCTTGACACCACCGGCCTTGCCTCGACCACCCACCTTGACCTGGGCTTTGACGACGACCGTGCCTCCGATGAGTGCGGCCGCGGCTTTCGCCTCCTCGGGGGTGTCGGCGGTGATACCGGGAAGCACGGGAACCCCGTACGCCTCAAAGAGGTCCCTGGCCTGATACTCGAATAGATCCACGGGTCATTCCAATGCGTGTCGCTGGAGGGAAGGGAGGTTCCTTGCCTGAGCCACGGATGACCGGTATTCACACGCAAGGGCCATCAAGAATCCTAGCCCTTCTCAGCGACCGCTCTTTCCGCTCACTCCGCGGGGATGAAAGTGACCCTGCCCTCGGCGACGGATGCCTCGACGAGTTTGACGCGGATCGACGACCCGTTCTCCAGCTCGCCCTCGCACACGGCGGTGACGGCGGGGTCGGCGAGCTGCACGGTTCCGCCGCCGCGCCGCAGCGCGATGACGGTGGCGTCGAAGACCTCGCCGATGCGCGGGGCGAGCACGGCGGCTTCGATGATGTTGATGGCGCTTGCCTCGAACTGGTTCACCCGACCGTCGCTCGAGGCCATCAGCCCGGGCAGCGTCGGCAGCGCTTCGCGCACGGCAGGATCCACCGGGTGGCCGTTCGCGAGTGCGTCGCACACGAGCAGAACGAACCGATCGACCAGGCGTCTCAGCGGCGCGGTCGCGTGGGCATAGGGTGCCGCGATCGCGGCCTGAATGCTGTGCTCAGGGGTCTCGCCGTCGAACGCCGTGTAGCCCGCGCCTCGGAAGAGCGCCCCCGCGGCCTGTGTGATCGCGCGGTGCCGCGGGTTCGCGGGGTCGAGCCGGCGAAGGTATTCGCCGTACTCCACGTCTCGCGGCCACGGAGTGCCGAGGCCAGCGGCCTGGTGCCGGAACCGTGCGATCGACTCGTCATCGGCGGGCGGCATGGTGCGCAGGATGCCGATGCGCCCGGCGAGCATGAGCTCGGCGGCGGCGATCCCGGTGAGCAGAGAGATCTGGGCGTTCCACGCCTCGCACTCGTACGGCTCGCGCAGCTCGAGCGAGTACTGGCCGTCTTTCTCGAGCACCTCGGTGTCGGCACGGCGCAGACTCGCACCCCCGCGTTCGCGCTCGAGGGCGATGCGCTTCTCGCCGATCTCCCTCAGCAGCAGGAGCGACCGATCCGCTCCGCCGTTTGCTGCGGCGCCCGCACCTCCGGCGTTGTCGATGAGCCACTGCACGCCCTCGTAGTCGTACTGCGCGCGGCTGCGCACGCGCGCACGCGCGAGACCCGTCTTCGTGAGGCGTGCGTCGGCATCCAGTTCGAATGTCCAGACGTAGGCGCTGCGGTCGAGGCCGGGCAGCAGCGAGCCGGCGTCCTCGCTGATCGAGACGGGGTGCAGCGGGATGCGCCCGTCGGGCGCGTAGACCGTCTGTCCGCGACGCCGGGCCTCGGCGTCGAGCACACCGCCGAGCTCGACGAAGGCGGCGACATCGGCGATCGCGTACCAGACGCGATAGCCCTCGCCGGCTCGCTCGAGAAACAACGCCTGATCGAGGTCGGTCGCCCCGAGCGGATCGATCGTGACGAAGGGGATGTCGGTGTGGTCGAGGTCGGGCAGCTCGAGCCTGTCGATCGCCGCGCCCGCCTCGGCCTCCACCTCGGGCGGAAAGGACTCGGAGAGGTCGAAGGATGCGCGCAACCTGTCGAGCTCTTGCGCGATCCCGCCGTCGACACCGCGGAGTCTCCAGCTCATCCGAGCTTCTCGATCGGCACGGTCGCGAAATGCGATCGTGCGACAGGGGGGTTCGAGAGGCTCATGGGAGCTTCTCGATCGGAGCTATCTTGATGAGCAGGCGCTTGCGCCCCGCGGAGTCGAACTGCACCTCGGCGATCGACTTCGGGCCGTTGTCGGTGACGGAGAGCACGCTGCCCTCGCCGAAGTCGTGGTGCCTGATGCGGTCGCCGACCGCGAGCGTGAGGTCGCCGTTGTCGCGCACCGACGCCGTGACGCGGTTCGCCCACTCGGTCTTCGGCCGGTCGGCGGCCCGAGCGCGCGCAGCGGCACTCGCCTCGATCGAATACCCGGATGCTCCCTCCGCACCGAATGCGCCCGGTCGCGCGTTGAGCGCGCGCGAGCGGGTTCCGCCGAACGAGTTCGCGGAGCCCGGTGACTGCCGCCACTCGATGAGCTCCGGCGGGATCTCCTGCAGGTAGCGGGATGGCAGCGCGACGGCGACGTCTCCGAACTGCGCACGGGTCATGGCGAGCGAGAGGTAGAGGCGACGCCGAGCGCGCGTGATGCCGACGTAGAAGAGGCGGCGCTCCTCGGCGGGGCCGCCCGGCTCGCCCGCCGACATCTGGTGCGGCAGCAGCCCCTCCTCGACTCCGGTGAGGAAGACGACCTCGAACTCGAGGCCCTTCGCGGTGTGCAGGGTCATGAGCGAGACGGTTCCGCTGGAGTCGTCGAGCTCGTCGGCCGCGGCCACGAGCGAGACCTCGGTGAGGAAGTCGAGCAGGGTGCCCTCGGGGTTGTTGCGGCCGAACTCGCGCGTGACGGCGATGAACTCCTCGACGTTCTCGGCGCGCGCCTCGTCCTGCGGGTCGCGGCTCATGCGCAGCGACTCGATGAAGCCCGTTCGATCGACGAGCATGTTCACGACATCGCCGACGGATGCCGTCACCGCCCGGGTCGTCACCTCGTCGAGGGTGTCGGCGAGCGTGCGGATCGCCGCCGTCACCTTGGGGCCGAGGCCCAGTTCGTCGACGTGGCGCAGCGCCTCGCGCAGGGTCAGCTCGTGGTTGTCGGCATAGGCCTGCAGCGCCGCCTCGGTGGCGGGACCGATGCCGCGCTTGGGCACGTTGAGAATGCGTCGCAGGGCCATCGGGTCGGCGGGGTTGGCGATCGTGATGAGGTAGGCGAGCACGTCCTTGATCTCGGCGCGCTCGTAGAACTTCGTGCCGCCGAGCACGCGGTACGGGATCGCGGCCCGGATGAAGATCTCTTCCAGCGCACGCGTCTGGGCGTTCGTTCGATAGAACACCGCCATGTCGCGGTAGTCGATGCCGGTGTTGTGCAGCTCGCCGATCTCGTCCGCGATGAACTGCGCCTCATCGTGCTGGCTGTAACCGGTGTAGCCGACGAGCGGCTCGCCATCGCCGATCGTCGTGAAGAGCTTCTTGTCCTTGCGGTCGAAGTTGTTGCCGATGACCGCGTTGGCGGCGCTGAGGATGTTCTGCGTCGAGCGGTAGTTCTGCTCGAGCAGAATCACCCTCGCGCTCGGGTAGTCGCGCTCGAACTCGATGATGTTCCGGATGTCCGCGCCCCGGAACGCGTAGATCGACTGGTCCGAGTCGCCGACCACGGTGAGCGACGAGGGCGGCAGGGGCTTGTCGAGCACCTTGAGCGGCAGACCGTCGAAGCCGACGGCGTCCACGAGATCCTCCGGCTTGGGCGGCTTGGTGAGCTCGCGGATGAGCGCGTACTGAGCGTGGTTGGTGTCCTGGTACTCGTCGACGAGGATGTGCCGGAACCGCCGCTGGTACAGCGCGGCGACCCTGGGGTTCGCGCGGAACAGGTGCACGGTCTGCGCGATGAGGTCGTCGAAGTCGAACGCGTTCGCGCGAGCCAGTTCGCGCTCGTAGCGACGGAAGAGATCGGTGAAGACAGCCTGTGCCGGGTCGTCGAAGTTGGCGTCGCGAGCGTAGGCATCGGCATCCTGAAGCTCGTTCTTCGCCTTGGAGATGCGGCCCGCCACCTGGCTCACGGTGAAGCCGTAGGTGTCGGCGTCGAGGTCTTTGATGAGGCGCTTGATGAGCGCGCGCGAATCGCCCGAGTCATAGATCGTGAAGCTCTTCGAGTAGCCGAGCGACTCCGCCTCGCGGCGCAGGATGCGCACGCACGCCGAGTGGAACGTGGAGATCCACATGCCCTCGGCGGCCTGACCGATGAGTGCCTCGACGCGCTCCCGCATCTCGGCCGCGGCCTTATTGGTGAACGTGATCGCGAGAATCTGGCTCGGCCACGCGTCCCGCGTCGCGATGAGGTGGGCGATGCGCCGCGTGAGCACGCTCGTCTTGCCCGAACCGGCCCCCGCGACGATGAGCAGCGCCTCGCCACGGTGCTCGACGGCCTCGCGCTGCTGCGGGTTGAGCCCGTCGAGCAGCGGGGAGTCGTCGAGAATCTCGGGCACAAAGCTCATGGCCCTTCGATTCTAGGCCGCACCCCCGATGGTGCTGGCCCTCGTGAGCGGGCTCAGTACGAGTCGCGGATGCGCAGCGCCAGATCGGGGTGATCGGCGAAGACGCCATCGATCCCGCTGTCGATGAAGAGGCGGAACTCGCTCTCCCAGTCGCCGAAGTCAGCGGGCTTTCCCTCACGATGTGCGGGTAGGAGGAACTCGTTCTCGGGGCGCAGCGTCCACAGGTAGGCGAGCAGGTCGGCGGCGTGCGCGCGGTCGACGAGATCGCCCAGCGCTGGTGCATCAGCGCTGGGGTCGGCGAGCAGCAGCGTGCGCTCGAAGCTCACCCCATCGACGAATCCGGATGCCTTCAGCCCGGCCAGCCCGTCATCGGAGAGGTAGTCGGCGAAGGCCTTCGCCTTTGCGCCGTTGGTCGCGATCTGCGCCGCGAGCTCGTCCACGGGCGACCCCTCGGCCGCAACGAGGAACACGTTCGTCGCCTCGACACCACGCTCCCTGACCTGCCGCAGCACGCGCGTCTCGAAGCACTCGACGACGAGATTGCGGCCCCGCGCCCACCCCGCGGCCTCGGCCTCGGCCGCGAACAGCTCGTCGAGCGGCAGGCCGATCGACTCGAAGTAGGTCGCGTGCTTGAGCTCGGCGACAAGCGTGAGGTCGGCGTCTTCGAGCAATTCGAGCAGATCGGCAAGCCGCAGGATCGGCTGCTCGTCGTCGAACCGCGCGCTCTCCGGCCGCAGCTGCGGCACGCGCTCGCGAACCCTCAGCGTGCTCAGCTCGTCCCAGGTGAAGTCCTCGGTGAACCAGCCCGAGAAGGACTGCCCGAAAGCAACCTTGATCGTGCGCAGGTGAGCGAACTCGGGTCGATCCGCGACATCCGTCGTCTCCGAGATCTCGTTCTCGTGCCGCAGCACGAGCACACCATCCCTCGTGGGAACGATGTCGGGCTCGATCGCCTCGGCCCCCAGCTCGATCGCGAGCTCGTAGGCCGCGCGCGAGTGCTCGGGGCGGTAGCCGCTCGCGCCGCGGTGCGCGATGACGAGAGGATGCTTCGCGGAAGTCACAGCCCCACGCTAGCGCCCCCGGTGGCCCGGGAACACTCAGCGAAACCCCTGCCCGACCCGGTAGATTCGAACCACGCGAACACTCGAGTGAAAAGAGCAACCATGGCGTCGTCCAACCCCGTGTTCAACAACTCCCCCGCCTTCAGCGCGAGCGCCGCCAAGGCCGCGCAGCTGTCGCGCCCCGCGGAGCTGAGCGTCGACGAGCTCAACGAGCTCTACAACCGCCCCGCGGCGACGCCCGCCGAGACCGACCGGATGTCGTATGAAGACACCATCGTCAAGATCGCCGTGAGCTTCGGCGTGCTCGTCATCGGGGCCGCCATCGGCTGGTTCGTGCCCATGCTGTGGCTTCCCGCCCTCATCGTCGGAACCGTGCTCGCCTTCGTCAACATCTTCAAGAAGAAGGTGTCTCCCGCACTCGTGCTCAGCTACGCGGCCGTCGAGGGCGTGTTCATCGGCGGCATCTCGTTCATGTACTCGAGCCTCTTCGACGGGATCGTGCCGCAGGCCGTGTTCGGAACACTCGCCGTCGTCGGCATCACCCTCGCCCTCTTCATGAGCGGCAAGGTGCGCGCCACCAAGCGCGCCACCAAGGTCTTCATGGTCGCGATGCTCGGCTACCTCGCCTTCTCGCTCATCAACGTCATCCTCATGGTGACGGGCGTCACACAGGGCATGTTCGGCCTGCGCAGCGACGTCACACTCATGGGAATCCCGCTCGGCCTGATCCTCGGCGTGTTCGTCATCCTGCTCGCCGCGTACTCGCTCGTCATGGACTTCGACTCGATCAAGACCGGTGTCGAGCGCGGAGCGCCGCGCGAGTACTCGTGGACCGCCGCGTTCGGCATCATGCTCACCGTCGTCTGGCTCTACCTCGAGATCCTGCGACTCCTCGCGATCCTGCGCGAGTAGCGGCGAACCGGGTTGTGCGTCGAACCGTCGACGACGCCGCACAAACCACTCAGGCAACCGACGATGCGGAATGTTTTGCCCGACCGCGAGTTTTGAGGTGGTCCGGCTCGCGCCGGACGGCCTCAATGTTTGAGCTCGAGGGCAAAATATGCAGCATCGTCGGTGGACGCTACTCCCACTCGATGGTGCCGGGCGGCTTCGACGTGACGTCGAGCACGACGCGGTTCACACCCTCGACCTCGTTGGTGATGCGGTTCGAGATGCGCGCAAGCACGTCGTAGGGCAGGCGGGACCAGTCCGCGGTCATGGCGTCCTCCGACGAGACCGGGCGCAGCACGATCGGGTGGCCGTAGGTGCGCCCGTCCCCCTGCACACCGACCGAGCGAACATCCGCCAGTAGTACGACCGGGCACTGCCAGATCTCGTCGTCGAGGCCTGCGGCCGTCAGCTCGGCGCGAGCGATGGCATCCGCCCTGCGCAGCAGCTCGAGTCGCTCGTGCGTGACCTCGCCGATGATCCGGATGCCGAGGCCGGGTCCCGGGAACGGCTGCCGACTCACGATCGGCTCGGGCAGTCCGAGCTCACGGCCGATCGCGCGCACCTCGTCCTTGAAGAGGGCGCGGAGCGGTTCCACGAGCTCGAACTGCAGGTCCTCGGGAAGTCCACCGACGTTGTGGTGGCTCTTGATGTTGGCGGTGCCGCTCCCCCCGCCGCTTTCGACGACATCCGGGTAGAGCGTGCCCTGCACGAGAAAACGAATCGGTTCGCCCGAGCCGGCTGCCTCGCGCACGAGCTCGTCGGCGGCGGCTTCGAAGGATCGGATGAACTCGCGTCCGATGATCTTGCGCTTGGTCTCGGGGTCGGTGACGCCGGCGAGCGCGCCGAGAAACTGCTCGGCGGCATCCACTGTGACGAGGCGCACACCGGTGGAGGCGACGAAGTCCTCTTCGACCTGCCGGCGCTCATCCTGTCGCAGCAGTCCGTGATCGACGAAGATGCAGCTCAGCTGATCGCCGACGGCGCGGTGCACGAGCGCTGCCGCGACGGCGGAGTCGACCCCGCCGGAAAGCCCGCAGATGACCCGGGCGTCGCCGACCTGGGCGCGGATGCGCTCGACCTGCTCGGCGATGACGCTGCCGCTGTTCCAGTCGGATGGAAGGCCTGCCGCACGGTGCAGGAAGTTCTCGATGACGCGCTGACCGAACTCGGAGTGCTTCACCTCGGGATGCCACTGCACGCCGTAGAGCCTGCGCTCGTCGTTCGCGAACGCGGCGACGGGGGTCGCCGCAGTCGAGGCGAGCACCGTGAATCCGTCGGGCGCTCGCGAGACCTGATCGCCGTGACTCATCCAGGCGGTCTGCTCCGCTGGCTGTCCCCCCAAGAGCACTCCGCCATCGGAGACCGTCACGGGGGTGGCGCCGTACTCGCGCTGCCCGTTGTTCGCGACCTCGCCGCCGAGCTGCTGGGCCATGGTTTGGAAGCCGTAGCAGATGCCCAGCACGGGAACCCCGAGCTCGAGCACGGCGGGGTCGAGCGCGGGCGCGTTCTCGGCGTACACGCTCGAGGGTCCGCCGCTCAGCACGATGCCCGCGGGGTTCTTCGCGGCGATCTCGCTGGCGGTGACAGTGTGCGGAACGATCTCCGAGTAGACACCCGCCTCACGCACACGGCGTGCAATGAGCTGGGCGTACTGCGCGCCGAAGTCGACGACGAGAACCGGCCGCTGTGCGGTGTCGCTCACGTGGTGGGTGTCCCGTCGGCGGGTGAGACTGGGGCGCCGGATGCTGCGCTGGTCGCTGCCGTGATCGCGACGCGGTCGATCTCCTCGTTCACGAACTTGGGCACGGTCACCTCGAAGAAGAAGGAGAGGAAGGGCACGACGCCACCGAGGGCGATGAGCAGGAAGCGTGCGAAGCTGAAGCGAACGAGTCGCCAGAGGAGGAAGTCACAGGCGAGGTAGGCGACGTAGAGCCATCCGTGCACGATGAGAATGATCGTGGAACCGTTGACCGCGGTGATGGCCTCCGGTGGCGTCAGTGCGACGAGACCGTTCGCACCACCGATCTCGATGTCGGCGCCGAGCCCGTAGCGGAACACCATCATGACCACGAGCAGGAGCAGGAAGATTCCGGTGATCATTGCCGAGATCTTGTAGGCGATGAGAGTGGTGCGGATGCGGGGAATGTCGATGGGGCGCGGGCCGGCGGTCATGGTTCTTATTCTAGGCGCGGGTATCACGGTCAGAAATGGCCTTCGCTTCGAGCTCCAGCGCGCGTTCGAACTCGTCACGCACCAGCCTCCACCACAGGAACACGGCGAAGCCGGCGAACACGAGCCACTCGATCGCGTAGAAGATATTGAGCCAGTTGACCTCGACGGTGCTCGGCGGAGGAACCGAGTCGATGGCCGAGAGTCCGGCTGCGGAACCGGTGCCGAGCGCCGTCGACGTATCGGTCGCCACAAGATACCCTCCGTACACGCCACCCGGATCGGCGTTCGCCCAGAGGTTGATGAAGGCTGAGGGGGCCACCGTGCTGAGCTCACCGGACTGGTAGTCGGAGTCCTGCGGACCCTCGCTCGCGAAGTATCGGCCGGTGATCGCGGTGTCGGCGACGTCGGGCGTTGGCGTGCTGTTGAGGGTGTCCGCGGTTCTCTCCGCTTGGCTCGCGCTCTCGGTCCACCCGATGGCGACGACGAGGCCCACTCGCTCGGGCGTCACGAAGTGACCCACGATCCAATACCCTGGCTCTCCCCCGTTGTAGCGGTTGCTCACGACGAACCAGTCTCCATCGACGAAGACTCCTCTGACGCTCACGCGCTGGCCGTCGGCGGCGAGCCCGGTCGGCCCCTGGGGCTCGGTCACCGTCTCGAGCGGAAGCACGGTCTCGGTGGGGCGCTCGACGACGAGGCCCGTGTCAACGGACCGATCGAGCTGCCACTGCGCGAGCGCGGCAAACGCGGCCGCGACGGCGAGGCACGCGAGGAGAGCGGCGATCCACTTGGGGCGCAGCGCGATCCTCAGCACTACCGAGTCACCGGTGTCTCGATGTCGGGTGCCTCGAGACGCACGCGGTCGGCGGACTCGTCGTCCGGCTGCTGCTGACTCGCGAGCTCGGCCTCGACCTGCCTGAGGTAGACGGCGATCTCGCGCTGCACGCGTTCCTCATCCCAGCCGAGAACCTCGCCCATGAGGCGGGCGGCGACCGGTGCCGCTTCGACGCCGCGATCCCAGGCTTCGATCGAGATCCGGGTGCGGCGCACCAGCACGTCGTCGAGGTGCAGCGCTCCCTCGTGCGACGCGGCGTAGACGATCTCGGCCTCGAGGTAGTCGTCTGCTCCGGGCAGGCTCTCGCCCAGCTCGGGGCGGGCACGGATGAGGTCGAGCAGCTCGTCGGTCATTGTTCCGTAGCGACTCAGCAGGTGCTCGACACGCACCCGGTGCACTCCGAAGGCACGGGCGATCTTGCCGCGCTTGTTCCACGCCGCGCGGTAGCCCTCGGCCCCGAGCAGCGCGATGTCTTCCGTGATGCTCGGGGGAACGTCGCCGTCGAGCGCGGCGGCCGCCTCGTCGATCGCATCCTTCGCCATGACGCGGTAGGTCGTGAACTTGCCGCCCGCGACGACGACGAGGCCGGGCACCGTGTGCGCGACGATGTGCTCGCGCGACAGCTTCGAGGTCTCGTCGCTCTCGCCCGCGAGCAGCGGTCGCAGCCCCGCGTAGACGCCCTCGACGTCCTCGCGCGTGAGCGGAACCGTGAGCACCTCGTTGACGTGCTCCAGCAGGTAGTCGATATCGGCTGCGGTGGCTGCGGGATGCGCCTTGTCGAGATCCCACTTCGTGTCGGTCGTGCCGATGAGCCAGTGACGGCCCCACGGGATGACGAAGAGCACACTCTTCTCGGTGCGCAGCAGCAGACCGAGCTTCGAGTGGAACCGGTCGCGCGGCACGACGAGGTGCACGCCCTTCGACGCCCGCACCTTGAACTGGCCGCGCTCGCCCACCATCGCCTGGGTGTCATCGGTCCACACGCCCGTGGCGTTGACGACCTGACGCGCCCTGATCTCGAACTCCTCGCCCGTCAACAGGTCGCGCGCCTTAACACCGACGACCCGCTCCCCGACCTTGAGAAACCCTTCGACACGCACGCGGTTCGCGACGTGAGCGCCGTAGAACGAGGCCGTTCGCGCGAGGCTCGACACGAAGCGCGCGTCGTCGACCTGCGCGTCGTAGTAGCTGATGCCGCCGACGAGATTGCGACCGTTCATGCTCGGCATCGCCCGCAGCACCTGCCGGCGACTCAGGTGGCGGTGGTGCGGAACACCGGGCGGCCTGCCGCCCGAGTACGAGAAGACGTCGTAGAGCAGCATCCCGGCGCCGATGTAGATCCTCTCGAAAATGGGCCGACTCAGCGGGTAAAGAAAGCGCACGGGCCTCACGAGGTGCGGTGCCGTGCGCTGCAGCAGCAGACCGCGCTCGATGAGGGCCTCGCGCACGAGCCGAAAGTCGAGCTGCTCGAGATACCGGATGCCGCCGTGAATGAGCTTGGACGACCTGCTCGAGGTGCCGCTGGCGAAGTCGCGCGCCTCGACCAGCCCCACGCGCAGGCCGCGGGTCGCCGCATCGAGCGCGCTGCCGCACCCGACCACGCCGCCCCCGACGACGAGCACGTCGAGTTCTTTCGTGCGGAGGCTCGCGAGTGCTTCGGCGCGCTCAGCAGGACCGAGCTTCGACGAGCGGCTGACGCTGCGCTTGACCATGCTCACCCCCTTCTGACTGTTGGACCGCGCGGCGAAACTCCGCGACGACATCACCTAGCGGTACGGCGACACGACGACGTCGACCCGCTGGAACTCCTTGAGGTCGGAGTACCCCGTCGTCGCCATCGCCCGCTTGAGCGCCCCCACGAGGTTGACCGTGCCATCGGCCGTCGTCGAGGGGCCGAACAGCACCTGCTCGAGTGAGGCGACCTGGCCGACCTCGACGCGGTTGCCGCGCGGAAAGTCCCTGTGGTGCGCCTCAGCGCCCCAGTGCATGCCACCGCCCGGGGCATCCGTCGCCCGTGCGAGCGCGTGGCCGAGCATGACCGCATCCGCTCCCATCGCGATCGCCTTGACGATGTCGCCCGAGGTGCCGAGTCCGCCGTCCGCGATGACGTGAACGTAGCGGCCGCCCGACTCGTCGAGGTAGTCGCGGCGAGCACCGGCGACATCGGCGAGCGCCGTCGCCATGGGGGCATGGATGCCGAGGCTGAGCCTCGTCGTCGACGCTGCACCGCCGCCGAACCCGACGAGAACTCCGGCGGCTCCCGTGCGCATGAGGTGCAGGGCGGGCGTGTACCCGGCGGCGCCACCGACGATGACGGGAACGTCGAGCTCGTAGATGAACTTCTTGAGGTTGAGCGGCTCCTGATTCTTGGAGACGTGCTCGGCGCTCACCGTGGTGCCGCGGATGACGAACAGGTCGACCCCTGCGGCGACGACCGTCTTGTACAGCTCCTGAGTGCGCTGCGGGGAGAGCGCACCGGCCACCGTCACGCCAGCGGCGCGGATCTCGGCGATCCGACTCGTCACGAGCTCGGCCTTGATCGGCTCTGCATAGATCTGCTGCATGCGCTTGGTCGCCTCGGCCGCGGGCAGCCCGCGGATCTCGGCGAGCAGGGGCTCGGGGTCGTCGTAGCGGGTCCAGAGCCCCTCGAGGTCGAGAACGCCGAGTCCGCCGAGCTTGCCCATCGCGATCGCGGT
This sequence comes from Cryobacterium sp., assembly GCA_019638935.1. Classification (GTDB taxonomy): domain Bacteria; phylum Actinomycetota; class Actinomycetes; order Actinomycetales; family Microbacteriaceae; genus Terrimesophilobacter. The sequence continues at coordinate 10,195 of JAHBSW010000039.1, read as the reverse complement.
CGCGGGCGACACGACGGAGTCCATGGGCGCGGCCAGCACGGGAACCGCGAACTGGTACGCATCGATCGTCCAGGCGACCGAGACATCCTGGGGGTCGCGGGTGCGCCGATTCGGCACGACAGCGATGTCGTCAAAGGAGTAGACACGCCTGGCGCGCTTGGACCGGCCGATCTCGACTTCCATCACCCACCCAGCCTACCTTTCGGTGGCATGCTGGGCTCATGGATGTCACCGCCGAACCGCTCGAGACCCTCCGAACCCGCACGAGCATGAAGTGGCGTGCACAGCCCGACGACGTGCTGCCGCTCTTCGTCGCCGAGTCGGACTTTCCGCTCGCGACCCCCGTCGCCGGAGCGCTGCACGCGGCGATCGCACGCTCGGACACGGGCTACGCGCCGCCGACCTCCGACCTGCCGGAAGCGTTCGCCTCATTCGCGGCCGAGCGCTGGGGCTGGCAGGTCGACCCCGCCCAGGTCTGGACGACGACGGATGTCGGGGTCGCCATCGTCGAGACCCTCCGCCGCGTCACGAAACCGGACGACGGTGTCATCATCAACCCGCCCGTCTACTTTCCGTTCTTCGACCTCGTCGTGGAGTCGGGCGCCGAGCTGGTCGAGGTTCCCCTGCTCGGTGGGCTCGACGAGGGCTGGTCGCTCGACCTCGACGGCATCGAGCGCGCCTTCGCTGCCGGCGCCCGTGCCTATCTCCTCTGCAACCCGCACAACCCGGTCGGTCGTGCGCACTCGGCCGAGGAGCTCCGTGCCGTCGCCGAGCTCGCGGCCCGCTACGGCGCCACGGTCCTGAGCGACGAGATCCACGGGCCGCTGAGCTATCCGGGATCGACCTTCACCCCGTTCCTCAGCGTCTCGGATGCCGCGCGCGAGATCGGCGTCTGCGTGACCGCCGCGAGCAAGGCCTTCAACCTCGCAGGCCTCAAGTGCGCGATGCTCGTCACCGCCGCGGAGCCGAACTCGCGCATCATCGGATCGATGCCCCTCGAGGTCTACTGGCGCACCAGCATCCTGGGGCTCATCGCGAGCATCGCCGCCTATCGCGACGGTGGCGAGTGGCTCGACGGCGTGCTCGCCTCGCTCGATGCCAACCGCCTGCTGCTCGCGGACCTGCTCGCCAAGCACCTGCCCGAGGTCGGCTACCGGATGCCTGAGGCCACCTACCTGGCGTGGCTCGACTTCCGCGAGCTCGACTGGGGTGCTGACCCGGCCGAGCTCGCCCTCGAGCACGCCCGCGTCGCGCTCTCGAACGGGCCGCCTTTCGGCGCATCCGGCGCCGGCTTCGCACGCCTCAACCTCGCGTGCTCCCCCGAGGTGCTCACCGAGGCGGTGCGGCGCCTCGCGGCCGCCCGCGCCTCCGCCTCCTCCGCCGCCACCTCCACCTAGCTCGAACACCCACTTGCCGCCTCGCGCACCCCGCTATATCTGGGTGTTCGAGTCGGCTACGGGGTGGGCGACTCACGCATCCGTGTCCTCAGCGGCGGGCGTCACCGCGACGAGGGATGCCGGCCTCGGTCAGCAGGCGAGCAAGATCAGCACCATGGCTGAGGTCCGACCAGATGATGCGCACGACGCCCGCCACCTGTCGGCGCAAGCGGTCTTCACGCTTCTTCTCCCGCCAGACGCGCTCGCCGGGGTCCAGTTCGACCTGAAACGACGGGCGCAGGTACTTCGACTTGCCGTCGAACTCGCCAGCAACGTTCACCGACGGCCAGTAGTAGTCCACGATCATGTCGCCGGCGCGATCGCCGAACACCACTTGCAGTTCCGGCGTCTCGAACCCGAGCTCGCGCATCACGCCGCGCGCAAGCGATTCTCCGAACGAGTCCGACAGGTCCGTAGCGAACTCGAGCACGGCCTCCGCGTGCCTCCGTCGATAGCGCGGGTTCACCCGCTCGAGCTCGCCCTGGATCTCGGCCTTGCCGACCCGAAGACTGTTGTTCCTCCACAGCGCCCAGTCAGCACTGCCGACGGCGTGCGCGAACGGCGATGCGAGCACGAGGTCGAGGGCGGTTCGTGCGACATCCGTCACGAATAGACCGTCTCGCTCGACGACTCGATCCACGGTGTCCGCCACCGGATGCCGCACCACCCCGTAGCGCGACCGCTGCTTCAGCGACGACGACGCGACGATGTGCACGTTCTCGGGCCATGGACCCGCGACGGGCATTCCCCAGACCGCCGCGGCTGAGTATCCGCAGAACACGAGGCGTTGCGAACCGGATGCCGCGACCGCGCGCATCCGGAGCACGTGGCGATCGCGGGGAGTCAGCGCCTGCCACTCCTGCGAATCGCAGTAGACGCCCCGCCGCACGCGCACGAGCTCGCCGCGTTGTGCCGCGCGCGGGTGGGCGGATTCGTGAAGCCCGCAGCGCGCCCCATCGCCGGACAGGATGAGACCGGAGGTGTGCTGAAGTTTCGTGGTCACGCCTCCATGGTGACGTCGCCGAGGCATCCAGGATCGGATGGGCCGACCCGTGTGAAATCCGGCGCCGCGGACCTGTCTGGGGAGAACCACTCGTCGCCCGATCGCACACCCCGTTCCCGACTCAAACACCCAGTTGTTTGTGGGTGGGCCAGTCGGCAACGGGGTGTGCGAGCGTGTCGGCTCAGCGGGCGCGGGCCACGCGCGCCTCGTCCCAGACCGGCTCGTGCGACTCGTAGACCCTGCCATCGGCACCGAACACGAGGAACCGGTCGAACGACCGCGCGAACCACCGGTCGTGGGTCACCGCGAGCACCGTTCCCTCGAAGCGCTCGAGGGCATCCTGCAGCGCCTCCGCCGACACGAGGTCGAGGTTGTCGGTCGGCTCGTCGAGCAGCAGCAGCGTCGCCCCGCTCAGCTCGAGCAGCAGAATCTGCAGTCTCGCCTGCTGCCCGCCCGAGAGCGACTCGAAGCGCTGCTCCGACGCCTCGGCGAGCCCGTAGCGGTCGAGCGCCCGACTCGCGGCCTCACGCGCCATCCCGTCACGGTTGTCGTCGCCGCGGTGCAGGATGTCGAGCAGGGTGCGTCCGAGCAGCGATGGATGCTCGTGCACCTGTGCGAACCAGCCCGGCACCACGCGCGCACCCAGCTTGGCGACGCCGCTGTGCTCCACCGGGGTAAGGGTCGCCCCGACCGAGGTCACGTGACCGGCGCGCGGGTCGGGGTCGGACCCGCCGAGCGCGAGCAGCCGCAGAAAGTGCGACTTGCCCGACCCGTTCGATCCGAGCACCGCCACCCGGTCTCCGAACCACACCTCGAGATCGAATGGCGACATGAGCCCGGTCAGCTCGAGCTGCTCGCAGACGACAGCGCGCTTGCCCGTGCGGTCGCCGCGCAGCCGCATCGACAGGTCCTGCTCGAGAGGACGCTCGAGCGGCGGCCCCGCCTCCTCGAACTTGCGCAGGCGGGTCACGGCCGCGTGGTACCGCGAGGCGAACTCGTCACTCGCAGCGGCCTTGACCTTCATCGACTGCACGAACTGCTTGAGCTTCGCGTGCTGCTCGTCCCAGCGGCGACGCAACTCGTCAAGCCGATCCATGCGGTCACGGCGAGCATCGTGGTAGTTGCCGAAGCCGCCACCGTGAGTCCAGGTCGTGCCGCCGGCGGCACCGAGCTCGAGCGTGATGATGCGATCGGCTGCGCGGGCGAGCAGTTCGCGATCATGGCTCACGAGCAAGACGGTCTTCTTCGTTGCACGCAGCTGGTCTTCGAGCCACCGCTTCGCGGGAACATCGAGGTAGTTGTCCGGCTCATCGAGCAGCAGCACGTCGTCAGGGCCGCGCAGCAGCGCCTCGAGCACGAGCCGTTTCTGCTCCCCGCCCGAGAGTGTTCGCACTTCGCGGTACTTGACGCGCTCGAACGGCACGCCGAGCGCCGCGACGGTGCACTGGTCCCACACCGTCTCGTGGTCGTAGCCGCCGGCTTCGGCGTACTCGGCGAGCGCCGTGGCGTAGGCCAGCTGATTGTCGAGACTGTCGTCGTCGATGATGGCGAGCTCGGTCGCATCCAGTGCACGGGCGGCAGAGCGGATGCGCGCAGGAGCCACCGACACCAGCAGGTCGCGCACGGTGGATTCGTCGCGCACGTGCCCGACGAACTGGTCCATGACGCCGAGCGTTCCGTCGATCGTGATCGCGCCGGCATCCGCTCGTACCTCGCCGCGGATGATCTTCAGCAGCGTCGACTTGCCCGCGCCGTTCGCTCCGATGAGCGCGCTGGTGGTGCCGTCGCCCACCCGAAAGCTGACCTCGTCGAGCAGGGGCCGCCCGTCGTCGAGGGAGAGCGACACCCCGTTGACGTCGATGTGGCCCATTGTCTTTCCTCGCGGTGGTCTCGATACGCGCCTGCGGCGCTACTCGACCAACGGAACAGGCGAGCCGACCAGCCTACACCGCCCACGCCCCGCCGAACTCCGTCACTGTTCCGAGAGGCAGCGCGGTCGTGCGCTGGAGCAGTGCGTTTCTGGGGTGCGAGTTTTGGCGTGGTTGGACGGCCTTTGCGGCCGTCCAACCACGCCAATGTTTGAGTTGAGGAAGAAACTCACTGCGGAACGCGCACGACCGCGCGAACCCCGAAGAAACTAGTGGCGGTAGTTCGGCGCCTCGACAACCATCTGGATGTCATGCGGGTGCGACTCCTTGAGCCCGGCCGCGGTGATCCGCACGAACCTGCCTTTGGCGCGCAGTTCGTCGATGGAGCGTGCGCCGACGTAGAACATGGACTGGCGCAGCCCGCCGACGAGCTGGTAGACGACGGAGCCGACGGGTCCGCGGTAGGGAACCTTGCCTTCGATGCCTTCGGCGATGAGCTGCTCGTCGCTGGGCACGTCAGCCTGGAAGTAGCGGTCTCGCGAGTAGGAGGTCTGTTTGCCGCGCGATTGCATGGCGCCGAGCGACCCCATGCCGCGGTAGGTCTTGAACTGCTTTCCGTTGACGAAGAGCATGTCGCCGGGGCTCTCGTCGGTTCCGGCGAGCAGCGAGCCGAGCATGACGGTCTCGGCGCCGGCGACGAGGGCTTTGGCGATGTCGCCGGAGTACTGCAGCCCGCCGTCGGCGATGACGGGGATGCCCGATTCGCGTGCGGCGAGGTGGGCCTCGTACACGGCGGTCACCTGCGGAACGCCTACCCCGGCGACGACGCGGGTGGTGCAGATCGAGCCTGGTCCTACGCCGACTTTGATGGCGTCGGCACCGGCGTCGATCAGTGCTTGCGCGCCCGAGCGGGTGGCGACGTTGCCGCCGATGATGTCGATCGCGTCGAACGCGCGGTCTGCCTTGAGGCGCTGGATGATCTCGATCTCACCGCGGGAGTCTCCGTTGGCCGTGTCGACGACGATGATGTCGACGCCGGCGTCGGCGAGCGCCCCGGCACGCTCCCACGCGTCGCCGAAGAAGCCGATGGCGGCTCCGACGCGGAGGCGTCCTTCGTCGTCTTTGGTCGCGTTGGGGTACTGCTCGGTCTTGTCGAAGTCTTTGACGGTGATGAGCCCGGTGAGGCGCCCCTGCTCGTCGATGAGCGGCAGTTTCTCGATCTTGTGCTGGGCGAAGATGGCGACCGCGTCATCCGGGTCGATTCCGGTGGGTGCGGTGATGAGGGGCATGGGCGTCATGACGTCGCGCACGAGCGTCGTGGACTTCTCGAACTGCGAGACGAAGCGCATGTCGCGGTTGGTGATGATGCCGACGAGGGTGCCGTCGCCTTCGATGACGGGAAGGCCTGAGACCCGGAACTGCCCGCACAGGGCGTCGACTTCGGCGACGGTCGCGTTCGCGGTGGTGGTGACGGGGTTCGTGATCATGCCCGACTCGCTGCGCTTGACCTTGTCGACGTATGAGGCCTGGTCCTCGATCGAGAGGTTGCGGTGCAGAACGCCGAGGCCGCCCTGCCGTGCCATCGCGATGGCCATGCGGTGCTCGGTGACGGTGTCCATCGCGGCGGAGATGAGCGGGGTGGCAACACGGATGCGGCGTGTGAGTCGACTCGAGGTGTCTGCTTCGCTGGGGATCACGTCGGTGTGTCCGGGCAGCAGCATGACGTCGTCGTAGGTGAGGCCGATGAATCCGAAGGGGTCTGACTGTTCCATGGGGTTCTCCAGGGTTGCTTTGCTCGCTATAACAGCCCGGATGCCTCATCGATTCCGGTACTCAATCGTAACGGGTTGGAACCATCCCTCGTCGGATTGCCCTCATGGGTAGCACGCTCGCCCGGGTTACGCCATAATCGGCAGGTATCGTCAAAGTCGACGGCCACCAGCACCCGAGAGATTCACGGTCTCCACTGGTCCGTCTTGGAGGTCTTAGTGCACAATCACGGCAAACCCCTAACCCGGTCGCCGAAGTTGATTCGCACCCTCCTCACCGCTCTGATTGCAGGGTTTGCGCTGGCAACGTTCGCCGCATCCCCCGCCGTGGCGGACGAGGTCGGGACGGATGAGTACAACTTCATCTTCAGTGGAAATGTCACCTACCAGGGCAATCCGCTCGAAGATGTCCTCATCATCGTGGAAGGCGGCGGCTATTCGGCCGAGGTCGAGACCGGTGCTGATGGACGGTGGCGCGTCGGAGTCCCCACAAAGGACGTCTACGACATCACTCTCGTCGAGTCGACCCTGCCTGAGGGTGTGATCGTTTCCGATGAGGGCAGCGACCGCATCACCCTCACGGATCGCGGTGCGACGATCGAGGCGGAGTTCGGTCTCACCGGCAATAAGACGGTGAACTTCTTCCTCGGTCAGGGCGAGAGGGTGACTGTTCCGTTCATCGACCAGTTCATCGAGCGCCTCGTCAACGGTCTCAACTTCGGTTTGATGCTCGCTCTCGCGTCTATCGGCCTTTCGCTGATCTACGGCACGACCGGCATCTCGAACTTCGCTCATGCGGAGATGGTGACCTTCGGTGCGGTGATCACTCTCACCTTCGGTGTGCACCTGGCGTTCCCGATGTGGATCGCCATCCCGCTCGCGGTGGTCCTCTCCGGACTCTTCGGGTGGTTCCAGGATGTCGGACTGTGGAAGCCACTGCGACGACGGGGCCTCAGCATCGTTCAGATGATGATCGTGAGCATCGGTCTCTCGCTCATGCTCCGCTACGTCTACCAGTTCTTCTACGGAGGCAGCACGCACCAGCTGCCCAACCCAGGCTCCGCACGCATCGACGGCCTCGGGCCGATCGTGATCTCGCCGACGAGCCTCATCAGCATGGGTGTGGCGATCGTCGTCATCGTGCTCGTGGCGTACTGGCTGACCTACACCCGCACGGGCAAGGCCACGCGGGCGATCTCCGACAACGCCTCCCTCGCTGCGGCCACGGGCATCGACGTCGACCGCGTGGTTCGCATCATCTGGGTGCTCGGTTCGTCCCTCGCCGGTCTCTCCGGCATCCTGTGGGCGTACTTCCGTCCCGGCATCAAGTGGGACATGGGCTGGCAGATCCTGCTGCTCATCTTCGCGGCGGTCGTTCTCGGCGGCCTGGGAACGGCTTACGGGGCGCTCGTCGGTTCGATCATCGTCGGTCTTCTCGTCGAGATCTCGACCCTGTGGATACCGTCCGACATCAAGTACGTCAGTGCGCTCACCATCCTCATCGTGGTTCTGCTCTTCAGACCGCAGGGAATATTGGGGCGCAGAGAGAGGATTGGGTAACACGCCATGGACTTCGGATTCATTCTCGGGCAGACCCTGTCGTCGCTCCTCATGCCGGAGACGATCGCCTATGCGATCGCGGCGCTCGGTCTCGCCGTGCACTTCGGCTACGGCGGCCTGCTCAACTTCGGTCAGGCCGGCTTCATGGCGATCGGTGGCTACGGCTACGCGATCTCGATTCTGAGCTTCGGCTTCCCCTGGTGGGCGGGCATCCTCGTGGGCATGGTGGCCTCGGTCATCTTCGCCCTCATCATGGGTCTGCCGGCTCTGCGACTGCGGGCCGACTACCTCGCCATCGCGACGATCGCGGTTGCCGAGGTCGTTCGGTTGCTCTTCCAGTCGACGATCTTCGACAACTACACGAACTCGGCCGACGGCCTCGGCAACTACCACACGAGCTTCCGCGAGGCCAACCCGTTCCCCCCGGGGCGCTACGGCTTCGGCCCGTGGCAGTGGAGTCAGGATGAGCTGTGGAACCGCGTGTTCGGCCTCGTCGTGCTCGCGCTGTGCGTGCTGCTCGTCTGGGCGCTCATGCGCAGCCCGTGGGGCCGCGTGGTCCGCGGCATCCGCGAGGACGAGGATGCCGTGCGCTCGCTCGGCAAGAACGTCTTCGCCTACAAGCTGCAGGTGCTGATCGTCGGCGGCATGCTCGGCACGCTGGGTGGCGTCGTCATGGTGCTCGGCTCCGCGGTCGTTCCCGGCAACTACCTGCCGTCGCTGACGTTCTACCTGTGGACGATCTTGCTGCTCGGCGGTGCCGCGACGATCTTCGGGCCGCTCGCCGGTTCGCTGATCTTCTGGGGTCTCATGTCGTTCCTGAGCGTGTTCCTGCCGGCTCTCTCCACCGTGGGCGTCCTGCCGTTCAGCCCGGCGCAATCCGGCGTGCTGCGCTACGTCTTCGTCGGTCTGGCGCTCATGCTCATCGTTATCTACCGCCCGCAAGGGATCTTCGGAAGCAAGAAGGAGCTGACGTTCAATGCCCGCTGATTCGAAGCCATCCGTGGCCCCCGTCAAGTCGACGGGGCTGCACGTCGGTAAGGTCGCCCCGGGCGTTGCCAAGGTCGATCCGATCATCATCGCCGACAACGTCTCGCGTGCGTTCGGTGGCCTCAAGGCGGTCGACGTCGACCACCTGGAGATTCCGCGGGGGGCCATCACGGCCCTCATCGGGCCCAACGGCGCCGGCAAGACGACGCTCTTCAACCTGCTGACGGGCTTCGACAAGCCCGACACGGGAACGTGGTCGTTCGACGGTTCCGGCCTCGCCGGCATCCCCGCGTTCAAGGTCGCCAAGCTGGGTCAGGTTCGCACGTTCCAGCTGACGAAGTCGCTTGGGATGCTGACCGTGCTCGAGAACATGAAACTCGGCGCCAAGGGTCAGGCCGGCGAGAGCTTCTGGAAGTCTCTCATCCCGGCCTTCTGGCGACCGCAGGAGAATGAGATCGAGGAGAAGGCGATCAGCCTGCTCGAGCGGTTCAAACTCGATGCGAAGCGCGACGACCTCGCGGCGAGCCTCTCCGGTGGACAGCGCAAGCTGCTGGAGATGGCGCGCGCGCTCATGAGCGACCCGACGCTCGTCATGCTGGACGAGCCGATGGCGGGTGTGAACCCGGCGCTCACGCAGTCGCTGCTCGACCACATCCTCGGCCTCAAGGAATCGGGCATGACCGTGCTCTTCGTCGAGCACGACATGCACATGGTGCGGCACATCGCCGACTGGGTGGTGGTGATGGCGGAGGGTCGCATCGTCGCCGAGGGCTCCCCGGAAGAGGTCATGAACAACGTCGCTGTCATCGACGCCTACCTGGGCAGCCACCTCGACACCGACCTGGGCGTCGTGACGGGCCGCATCGATCTCAAGGAGATCCAGGCGGCGGATGCTGCGGCGAAGAAGAAGGGCTCCAAATGAGCGAGACGAAGAACAACAACGTTGTCGAGGTCAAGAACCTTGTCGCGGGCTACCTGCCCGGCGTCAACATCCTCAACGACTGCTCACTCACGGCGGCCGAGGGCGAGCTCATCGGCATCATCGGCCCCAATGGTGCCGGCAAGTCGACACTGCTCAAGGCCATCTTCGGCCAGGTGAACGTTCGCGGAGGTTCGATCAGCCTCTACGGCGAGGACATCACGCATCTTCCGGCGGACAAGCTCGTCGCCAAGGGTGTGGGAATGGTTCCGCAGAACAACAACGTCTTCCCGTCGCTCACGATCGAAGAGAACCTGCAGATGGGTGTCTTTCAGAACCCGAAGATCTACGCGGAGCGTCTCGACTTCGTCGTGTCGATCTTCAGCGAGCTGGGCAAGCGCCTCAAGCAGCGCGCTGGCTCGCTCTCGGGCGGTGAGCGCCAGATGGTCGCGATGTCGCGCGCGCTCATGATGGACCCGCACGTGCTGCTGCTTGACGAGCCGTCCGCAGGGCTTTCCCCGGTGCGTCAGGACGAGGCGTTCATCCGCGTCTCGGAGATCAACAAGGCGGGCGTGACGACGATCATGGTGGAGCAGAACGCTCGCCGCTGCCTGCAGATCTGCGACCGCGGATACGTGCTCGACCAGGGTAAG
>JAHBSW010000038.1 GCA_019638935.1 Cryobacterium sp. | reverse complement strand
CGCCGGGCGGTTCGAGTTACGGCGGCACCGTCGCCCCGACCGGCCGCTACTCGGTGTCGTTCTTCCCCGACGGCGTGTTCTCCTTCGACGACCCCGTGCTCATCGCCTTCGGCACCGGCGACGATGCGTCGAACAGCGCCTACGTCTTCACCGACGTCGCCGCAGGCGAGATCATCGGCATCCGTCACCCCTCCACCACAACGATCATCTCCTTCGATGTGACGACCGATGTGGATGCGACGCTCAGCAGCACGCAGGTTCCGACGCGGGTCTTCTCGACCTCCGACGGCTCGGGCCGCATCGACCTGAGCACGAACGGTGAGATCGTCTCGGTCGAGACCACGGGCGACCTGCTCGTCGGCACGATCGAGTCCACCGGCTCGGATGTCACCCTCACCGCCATCGACGCAGGGGCATCCATCCTCGACGCGAGCGGCCTCGACGACGGCTCCGCCCGCGTCATCGGCACGATCATCACCCTCACGGCCAACGGAACGATCGGGCAGGTCACCCCGACGGTCGACTATCTGGAGATCCGCTCCTCCAACGCGGCCCGGGGCAAGCTCGTCGCCACCGCGCCGGGCGGCATCTTCATCGTCCAGACCAGCCTCGATCTGGTGCTCGGAATGGTCACGGCGACCGCGGGCGATGTCTCGCTGATCGTCCTGGACGGCTCACTGCTCAACGACATCGATGACGGGTCGACCCGCGTGGTGGCGCACAGCATCGACCTCGTCGCGATCGGCGGACGCATCGGCACCGAGACGGGCAACGCCGACATCGTCGTCGACACGGCATCCGACGGTCGTCTTCTCGTCGAGGGCGACGACGGGGTCTTCGTCACCGAGGCGACCGGCGCTCTCACGCTGCTGCTCGCAGTCTCGTCGGACGGTGCGGTGCGCATCACGGTGCCCTACGTCGCCGGCGGGCCGACCGAGGACCTGTTCCTGCTTCCGCTCGGCGACTCCGTCGACGGCACGCGCACCGATCTGGCCGGCGGGGTCTTCGCCGACGGGATGGCGGAGCTGCGCGTCGGCAACGACCTGTGGGCGCCGCTCGGCACCGAGATCGTCGGCGCGTCGGTGATCGTGCGCATGGCATACGGGCAGAGTTCGGCCGCGCCCGTCGCCACGACCGCGTATTTCGGCGGTTCGGTGACCGGCACCGAGACGGATGCGACGGTCGAGGTCTTCGGCGGGTACGCGGGCGACACGGTCGTCTTCGACGAGACGGTGCTCGATGGTCAGACGACCGTCTACGGCGGCCCGTCAGTCGACTCGATTCACGCCGACGGCGACGATCTCGTGGAGGTCATCCGCATCACGATCGTTCCTCGTACCCATCTGGGCACCGCTGGTGACAGCTTCGACGGACTGCCCGTTCCGAACTCCCTGCGCATCGACGGGCAGAACGGCTCGAACCACGTCGAGGTGACGCTGTGGGGAATCGACGACCCGGAAGAGCGCGAGACACGCATCGAGGTTGTGGGCACGGGCACCGACCCGTTCGCGATCAACACCCTCACGATCAACGCTGCCGACGGCGATGACGTCGTGGTGCTGCGTGCCGTGAACTTCATCCCGGGCCTGCTGGCGAACCGCCCGGCCGTCGTCGCTGTCGCCTCGGGTGAGAGCACGGTCGAGCGGGTCAGCTACGACCGCAGCGTCAACGGAAAGCTCACCGTCAATGGTCTCGGCGGCGACGACACCTTCATCTTCGACGACACGAGCGCACCCTCGACGGTCAACGGTGGGGATGGCGACGACACGTTCATCGTCGGCCAGTTCTTCGACACGGAGCGAACTGGGCAGTACCTGCCCGAGGAGGACACCTTCGTCACCGCGCTGACCGACTCGGGCTGGTTGAGCCCCGGCATCAGCCGCCCGGCAGTGCTCTACGGCGGCGCGGGCAACGACCTTTTCGTCATCAACTCCAACCAGGCCGAGCTTCGTCTCGAGGCGGGAACCGGCGACGACGAGTTCGTGTTCGTGACGAGCTCGCCCATCGGCACGGGCCTGCCCGAGTACGTCGAACAGGGCTTCGTGTCGCTCGACGGCGGCACGGGCGAGAGCACCGTGACCATTCAGACGACGGATGCTGCGGCGGTCGTCTTCGATGCGCTGTGGTGGACGGTGACCGGCGCCGGTCTGCTGCTCGACCTCTACCACTTCTCACTCGAACCTCTCATCGTGTCGCTCCTGCCTGTCGCTCCTCCCGTCGGTCTGCCCAGTGACATCGGATTCGTGTCCTTCTTCGCCGCGGCCGCATCGGCGGTCACCCCGCCGTACCCCTTCGCCGGGCGTGGTGCCGACGATCTGGTCGTCATCACCGAGACCGGTGGTTGGACGAATGTGTACCCGAACGGTCCGACCATCGACTCGTACACGATCCGCCTCGCCAAGGCACCGACGGCGCCCGTCTACATCACCATCACGTCGGCATTCGGCGGCGGGCTCCCGTTCGCGGAGTTCTCCCTGGACAACGGCGCGACCTGGATCACCCGCGGAGTGCTGATGATTCCCGCGGGTGACACGAGCGAGCACACGATTCTGGTGCGCTGGGCCGACCCGAGCCTTACCCTGACCGACCTGCCCGCCGGTGCTGGAGTGGTGACACTGAGCCACACGATGTCGAGCGCCGACCCCGAGTTCGACGGCGTGAGCATCCGGAACGTCTACGTCAACCAGTTCAAGCTGGCGGCGATCGTCCCCGATGAGCCGGGCCTCGCACGCACGGGTGCCGCGCCCGAGCCGCTGCTGACCGGGGGCATCCTCCTGCTGGTTCTCGGGGTGGCGCTGTTCGCTATCGCTCGGCGTCGCGTCGTGGTTTCCCAGGTCTAGCTTCATCGATCCAGCTCTTTGCGGGAGAGGTGCCCGATCTCGGCTGATTGAATGGGTGCTGCACGCTGCCCTGAGCAGCACCCCGTGATTGGAGACCAACCATGACGCCGAATTCTGTGACGAGTGAACACGCTCCAGCGCCCGTCGGGCCGTACTCGCACGCCTGTGCCACGCCTTCGGGGCTCGTGTACCTTTCCGGGCAGACGCCGATCGACCCGGCGACGAATGAGCTGGTCACCGGGGGGATCACCGAACAGACAGCTCGCGTGTTCCGCAACCTCGAGCACGTTCTCGAAGCGGCCGGGTGCGGTTTTCGCGACGTCGTGAAGGTGAACGTCTACCTCGTCGACATGAACGACTTCGCCGAGATGAACGCCGTATACGCGACCTATTTCGACGGGCGGTTTCCGGCCCGCACCACGGTCGCCGTCGCCGGACTTCCGCTGGGGGCACGCGTCGAGATCGAGATGCAGGCGCTGCAGCCTTGAGACCGACGGGTCCTGTCGGTACCGCATAGACCTCGATGCGAGGTTGTTTTAGCGTGGATGCATGAGTCTCGACACCGACCCGTTCGACTATCGGATCACGAAGTCCGGTGACGTGCTCGTGAGTCGCGGGGGCCGCGTCGTCGTGACCGTTCGCGGAGCGCAGGCACGCAGGCTGGCCGGCGACCTGGGTCGCGACGACGATCACGACCAGCAGTTGCTCGCCCGCGTCACGGGCAACTACAAGCGTGGCAATGAGCGCGCGCCGAACGCGAGGCCGTGACGACCTGGAGGGCCGTGGCCGAGCATCCGTCGCTCAAATGTCGAGCGTCACCGGCACGACGTCACCCAGTTCGAGTCCTTCATCCTTGCGCACCCACGCCTTGACGGGCACGATGTAGCCACCGTCCTTGGGCCACAGCGCCGTGTACCACGTTGTCGAACCGATGGTCACGTCGCAGGGGATCATGCCCCACCCATAGGTAACGGCCCCCGAAACGGCGTGGATGTCGTCAGACGCCGCTTCGGGGACCGTTATGAAGTGCCACGGTGCTGGCCCGCGCCAGTACCAGATCTCGCCGCTGAAACTCAGTTCCACCGCCACCACCTTCGCGAAGCGGAGCGCTCGTGCCCTCATAAAACGACTCCCACCCCCAGAAACTGCGGGGAGCGGGAGCCGTTTAGTGTGTGTCCGAGCTACTCTGCGGGTTCTTCCTCGACCGGGGTCTCATCGCCGCGCGGCGCGTAGCCGCACTGCTCGAGGTTCTGGTCGACCTTGAGGGTCAGACGCGACTTGCCCGCGGCGACAGCCTCGGCCACCGTGCCGGTGAAGATGGTCATGTCAGCCGAGTCACGGTTCACGTCGGAGACCGCGTCGCAGAGGTGGTAGACCTTGCCGTAGGTCGTCCAGACGACCTCGTCCTTGCCGGTGAGCGCGACAACCTCTTGGGTCTGCTCATCCATGCTCTCGGTCGACACCGGGTCGAACTCGGCGCTGAGCAGGCCGACCGCGATCATGAGGGCGATTGCGACACCGCCGGCGATGCCCTTCTGCTTGCCGTCCATGTCCTTGTTGAGGAAGATGAGCACGATGAGCGGGATGAACGCGATGAGCGTGATGATCACGCCCAGCTGGTTCTGCACGAAGAACATGAACTTGTTCGATCGCGACGCCGGATCGAGGCGGTTGGCCTTCTTCCAGAAGAACGAGCCGCCCCAGGCGAGTGCGCCGATGACGACGAGCAGCCCGATCAGCCAGTAGAGAGAGGAGTCGGGGAAGGCCACCTCGTCGAGGCCGGGCTTGAGGATCCAGAAGATCGCGAAGGCCTCGAGCCCGATCGCGAGCACCCACAGGATGGCCGCGAAGATGCGGAACTGGATCGCCTTGCCCTTGGCCTCGGCGGTCGGCTTCCACCCGGCCGGGCGGTCGTCTCCGCCATCCGTCGACGCGCTCGACGCCGCCGGCGCGGTCGATTCGACGCGGACTACTTTCTTTTTCGGCTTTTCTGCCACGATGCCCCTCCAGGGTCAGGTAATGCCAAGAATCATAGCGAGTACTGAGGAACAATAAGTAGCGTTCGCGCCCCGTCTGCTGGCGGCTGCGGCCTCTATCCTTGGCCCATGACGACGGAGAAGAACATACTGCACCGCTACCTGCAGCGTTCGAGAGAGTCCGTGCTGTGGAAGCTCGAGGGCCTCGGTGAGCGCGACATGCGCTGGCCCATGACCCGAACGGGCACCAACCTGCTGGGTCTCGTCAAGCATCTCGCCGGTGTCGAGCTCGGCTATTTCGGCGAGGTGTTCGACCGGCCTTCCGGCATCGCGTTCCCCTGGCTCGACGACGACATGCCCGACAATGCCGACATGTGGGCGAGTGCCGACGAGTCGAGCGCCGAGGTCATCGACCTGTACCGGCGAGCGTGGGCGCACTCCGATCAGACCATCGATGAGCTGCCACTGGATGCGCGAGGCCGGGTGCCGTGGTGGGGTGACGCGGGCGGTGTCACGCTGCACCGCATCCTGATCCACGTCATCGACGAGACCGCCCGGCATGCGGGTCACGCCGACATCCTGCGCGAGCTGATCGACGGCAGCGCGGGCGTTCGAGCCGACAACTCGAACCTGCCCGATCACGATGAGGCATGGTGGGCCGACTACGTGGCGACGCTGGAGCGGGCCGCAGAGGAGGCCGCTAGGCCGTAGATTCCCGGCGGCGCTCGACCAGCCGGAGCACGAAGGGCTGGCCGATCACGATCCCGAGCAGCACGATCGCGATGCCCACGACCTGAAGCGTGCCGAGAACCTCGGCGGCGACGAGGGTTCCGAGCAGCACGCCGACGACGGGGTTGAGCAGGCCGATGAGTCCGACCGCGCCGGGACCCAGGTGCTTGAGTCCCGTGAACCATGCCCAGTACGCGACTCCGGTCGCGACGAGTCCGACGTAGGCGAAGGCCGCGATCTCGCTGCCGCCGAGCGCGGGCGGCGCGCCCTCGAGGGCGAGGGCGAAGGGCACGACGACGAGTCCGCCCGCGGTGATCTGCCACGCCGTGAGCGGCATGACCGCGACATCCTTCGCCCATTTCTTGGTGA
The DNA here is from genome assembly GCA_019638935.1 of Cryobacterium sp. Lineage (GTDB taxonomy): Bacteria > Actinomycetota > Actinomycetes > Actinomycetales > Microbacteriaceae > Terrimesophilobacter. The sequence continues at coordinate 20,082 of JAHBSW010000038.1, read as the reverse complement.
GCACGTAGCCGACCGAGGACATGAGCATGGCGGTGAGGGCGGTGAGCACACCGACCGGGTCGATCGCGTCGCCGCCGGTGAGGAGCATCGTGCTCACCCCGGCGAAGCCCAGCACGGCGCCTGCGGCCGCGAGGATGTGCGGTCGTTCTGCGAGGATCACCCACGCGAGCACCATCATCGCGGCCGGGGCGGCAGCCATGAGCACGGTCGCGATGCTCGACGGCAGCAGTTGTGCGGCGATATAGATCAGCACGAAGAAGGCACCGACATTGAGGGTGCCGAGCACGAGCGACTTCCACCACCACGACCCGCGGGGCAGTGTGCGCACGAGGGCGAGCATCAGGATGCCTGCGGGCAGTGCTCGGATCACGCCACCCCACAGCGGGTAGTCGGCGGGCAGCCACTCCTGCGTCACGTAGTAGGTGGAGCCCCAGGCGATGGGCGCGATCGCGGTGACGAGTGCCCAGCGCAATTTACTTTCCACGGAAGAGATAGTATCTTCCGAGGAAGGTATAATGCAAGTCATGCCGGATCATCTAGGGCGTGAAGCACAGGGCGCCGCCACCGACCACGTCGCGCGCATCATCGCGGCGTGGAGACGCGAACGCCCCGACCTCGATCCCGGGCCACAGGGGATCATCGGTCGCATCCACCGGATCGCCGCGACGCTCACCGAGGAGCTCGTCGCCACCTACGGACGCTACGGGCTCGGCGAGGGAGAGTTCGACGTGCTCGCGACACTGCGCAGGGCGGGCGAGCCGTTCGAGCATCGTCCCAGCGAGCTCGCTCAGCACACCATGGTCACGAGCGGTGCCATGACCAAGCGCATCGATCGCCTCGAAGCGGCCGGGCTCGTCACGCGACGCGTCAGCGCGACCGACGGTCGGGCGAGGGTCGTCGCGCTGACCGGTGCGGGCCGCGAGCTCATCGATCGTGCCTTCACCGAGCACATCGCCAACGAGCATCGCCTGCTCGCGTCGCTCAGCCCCGCCGATCGCACCGAGCTCGAGCGCATTCTCGCCGCGTGGCTTGTCGCGATGGAGAGCGCCGGCGACTAGTTCGTTGCTAGGCTTGGCGCACAATCGAATACGGCCGCACGCGCGTTGCGGGAGAGTCGCTCGAACGCGGAGCGACACCGAAGGAGCAAGCCTCCCCGCCAATCTCTCAGGTCACAGGTACCGCAGCGCACTGGCCACTCTGAAAAGTGCTCCGCGCGGAGCGCGGAGCAGATCGAGTAGCGCGAAGCGCGTATCGAGATCCAACTCCCGCAAAGCGCGAGCCGCCCACGGTGAAAGCCGACGACAGTCGGTGAAGCTCTCAGGCTCATGACAGAGGGGGAGTTGACCTCAGTACCGTGAACGTACAGGAGAACTCCGTGACCGATTCCGCAGTGACCGACTCTGCCGGGCCCGATCCCGCAGCCGAGCGCTACTCGCCGTTGCACGCGCTCCACGTCGATGGCGGCGCCAGCTTCACCGACTTCGCCGGTTGGCAGATGCCCGTGAGCTACGGCTCCGACCTCGCCGAGCACCATGCCGTGCGCAACGCCGCAGGAATGTTCGACATCTCGCACATGGCGGAGATCAGCGTCACCGGGCCGGATGCCGCAGCGTTTCTCGACTACGCCCTGGCTGGCAGGATGTCGACCCTGCAGCTCATGCAGGCGAAATACAGCCTGCTGCTTGACGAGAGCGCGGGCATCCTCGATGACCTCATCGTCTACAACAACGCGCCGGGCGAGTACCTCGTCGTCGCGAACGCCGGAAACCATGACGTCGCGGTGGCGGAGCTCACGGCCCGGGCCGCCGGATTCGACGTCACCGTGACCGACGTGAGCGATGCCACCTCCCTCATTGCCGTGCAGGGACCCCGCGCACGCGAAATCCTCGAAGCCACCGACTCGCTCTCTGTGCTCGAGGGGCAGCAGCCGCTCTCCGACCTCAAGTACTACTGGTCGACCGGTGCCGCCTTCGGCAGTGGCACCGTGTTCATCGCCCGCACCGGGTACACCGGCGAAGACGGCTTCGAACTCTATGTCGACAACGCCGACGCCGCGTCACTGTGGCGTGCGCTCCTCGCCGCGGGGGAGCCGTTCGGACTCATCCCCGCCGGGCTCGCGAGCCGAGACACCCTCCGCCTCGAAGCGGGTATGCCGCTCTACGGGCACGAGCTGAGCCGCGACATCCTGCCCGCGCAGGCCGGACTCGGCCGTGTCGTGCACTTCACCAAGGAAGGCGACTTCGTGGGCCGCGCCGCGGCCGAAGCAGGGCCGGCCGAGGATGCGCGAGTGCTCGTCGGCCTCACGGCCGAGGGTCGCCGAGCCGCGCGCGCCGGCTACCTCGTCTTCCATGGCGACAAGGAAGTCGGCGCCATCACGAGCGGAGCCCTGTCGCCGACGCTGGGTTACCCCATCGCCATGGCCTACGTCGATCGTGACGTGTCCGAGGCGGGCACGACGCTCGACCTCGACGTTCGCGGCACCCGCATCCCTGCAACCGTAGTCTCACTGCCCTTCTACACGAGAGAGAAGAACTGACATGGCTGACACCTCCGCGCTCAAGTACACGAGCGAGCACGAGTGGCTGCTGATCGAGGGCGACACCGCCACGATCGGCATCACCGAGTACGCCGCCGAGCAGCTCGGTGACGTCGTCTACGTCGAGCTGCCCAAGGTCGGCGACACCGTCGACGCGGGCAAGGTCGTCGGGGAGATCGAGTCGACGAAGTCGGTCGGCGAGCTCTTCGCGCCCGTGAGCGGCACCATCGCCGAAGCGAACTCGGCCGTCGTCGACACCCCCGAGCTCGTCAACGAAGATCCCTACGGCCGGGGCTGGCTTATCAAGCTCAGCGTCGCCGACGCGAGCGTCTTCGACGGGGCCGGCTTCCTGAGCAAAGACGAGTACGACGCGTTGGTCGCCGAGTGAGCTCGGACAGTTCGGTGGGCTCGAACGGGTCGATCGGTGCCGGGCGGTTTCGCGAGGTCTTCGCGTCCCGCCACATCGGCACCGGCGCGGATGCCCAAGCAGAGATGCTGAAGACCCTCGACTACGACTCGGTCGAGTCGCTCGTCGAGGCCGCCGTCCCCGACTCGATCCGGGACGACTCGCTCGAGAGCATCCTTCCCCCCGCCGCGACCGAGCGCGAAGCCATCACGGAGCTGCGCGCGCTCGCCGGCCTCAACCGGGTCAACCGCTCGCTCATCGGGCTCGGCTACTACGACACCATCACGCCCGCGGTCATCAAGCGCAACGTGCTCGAGAACCCCAGCTGGTACACCGCCTACACGCCCTACCAGCCCGAGATCTCGCAGGGTCGCCTCGAGGCGCTCATCAACTTCCAGACCATGGTTGTCGAACTCACGGGCATGAAGACCGCCAACTCGTCGATGCTCGACGAGGGCACGTCCGCCGTCGAGGGGATGCTGCTCGCGCGGCGCGCCTCGGGCTCGTCGTCGAACGTATTCCTCGTCGACGACGACGCGTTCCCGCAGACCAAGGCGCTGCTCGAGAACCGCGCCGAGGCGCTCGGCATCGAGCTGCACTACACCTCGTACGACCAGTCGCCGCCTCCGAGTGACATCGACGTGTTCGGCGCGTTCTTCCAGTACCCCGGTGCGTCCGGCCGCATCTGGGATCCGAGCGAAGCCATCGCCGCCGTGCGGGCACAGGGCGGCCTCGTCGTCGTCGCGGCCGACCTGCTCGCGCTCACCCTGCTGAAGAGCCCGGGCGAGCTCGGTGCCGACGTCGCCGTCGGCACGACGCAGCGCTTCGGGGTGCCCATGGCCTTCGGCGGCCCCCACGCCGGCTACCTCGCCGTGCGCGAGGGGCTTGAGCGCCAACTGCCCGGTCGTCTCGTCGGGGTCAGTAAGGATGCCGCGGGCCACCCGGCCTACCGGCTCACCCTGCAGGCGCGCGAGCAGCACATTCGCCGCGAGAAGGCGACGAGCAACATCTGCACCGCGCAGGTGCTGCTCGCGGTCATGGCGAGCATGTACGCCGTCTACCACGGCCCGCAGGGACTCAAATCGATCGCCGAACGCGTGACCCTCGCGGCCCGCTACCTCGCCGACGCCGCAACCGACGGCGGCCACACGGTCGTCAACGGCAACTACTTCGACACCCTGCTGCTCGAGACCGATCGCAGCGCCGACGAGCTCGTGCGCGATGCGTACAGGGCGGGCTACCTCTTCCACAGGGTCGACGACAACCACGTCTCGATCTCGGTCGACGAGACCACCTCGGCCGACGACGTGCTCGCGATCGCTCACGTGCTGGGCGCCGAGAGCGAGTACGCGGTGCGCGATGACATCGGCGGCTGGCTGCCGGAGCGCCTGCTGCGCACGAGCGAGTACCTCACGCATCCGGTGTTCAACACGCACCGCTCGGAGACGAGCATGATGCGCTACCTCAAGTACCTCGCCGACAAGGACTACGCCCTCGACCGCGGCATGATCCCGCTCGGCTCGTGCACGATGAAGCTCAACGCGGCGACCGAGATGGAGGCCATCACCTGGCCCGAGTTCGCGGGACTGCACCCCTTCGCGCCGCGCGAGGATGTCGAGGGCTACCTGACCCTGATCGACCAGCTCGAGTCGTGGCTCGCGGATGTCACGGGCTACGACTCCGTGTCGCTGCAGCCCAACGCGGGCAGTCAGGGCGAGCTCGCGGGGCTGCTCGCGATCCGCGGCTACCACCGCTCGCGCGGCGACCTGGAGCGCACGGTGTGCCTCATCCCGCAGAGCGCGCACGGCACGAATGCCGCGTCGGCGGTGCTTGCGGGCATGCGCGTCGTCGTCGTGGCGACCGATGAGCTCGGCAACGTCGACCTCGACGACCTGCGCGTCAAGATCGAGGAGCACGCCGAGAACCTCGCGGCGCTCATGGTCACCTATCCGTCGACGCACGGCGTGTACGAGCACGAGATACGGTCGATCACGGACGCGGTGCACGAGGCCGGCGGGCAGGTGTACATCGACGGGGCGAACCTCAACGCGCTGCTCGGCTACGCGCGCTTCGGCGCGTTCGGCGGCGACGTGTCGCACCTCAACCTGCACAAGACCTTCTGCATCCCGCACGGCGGCGGCGGGCCGGGTGTCGGCCCGGTCGCGGCGAAAGCGCACCTCGCGCCCTTCCTGCCCTCGCACCCGCTTGTGCAGAACGACCCGCGCTGGTCTGAAAGCCGCTGGTCGGGTGCCGCCGAAGGCGGTGTATCGAGACCCGCCCACGCCAACATCGTCTCGGCCGCCCCGTTCGGCAGCCCCGGCATCCTGCCCATCACCTGGGCCTACGTGCGCATGATGGGCGCCGAGGGCCTGCGCGACGCGACGGGCGCCGCGGTGCTCGCGGCGAACTACATCGCGTCCCGCCTGCGCGAGCACTACCCGATCCTCTACTCGGGCGAGAACGGGCTGGTGGCGCACGAGTGCATCCTCGACCTGCGCCCCTTCACCGAGGCGACGGGCGTGACGGTCGACGACGTGGCCAAGCGTCTTGTCGACTTCGGCTTCCACGCGCCGACGATGTCGTTCCCCGTGGCGGGCACGCTCATGGTCGAGCCGACCGAGAGCGAGGACCTCGCCGAGATCGAGCGCTTCATCGAGGCGATGGTCGCGATCAAGGCCGAGGCGGACGCCGTCGCGGCCGGTCGCTGGCCCGCCGACGACAACCCGCTGCTGGGTGCTCCGCACACGGCGCGCAGCCTCATCGAGGGGGAGTGGGCTCACCCCTACTCGCGCGAGGAAGCCGCCTATCCGGTGCCGAGCATCAAGCGCAACAAGTACTGGCCGCCCGTGCGCCGCGTCGACAATGCGTTCGGCGACCGCAACCTGTTCTGCGAGTGCCCGCCGCCGGAGGCGTTTCAGTAGTCACAGGACCGCTGGTCGAGTAGCCACGAAGCGGCGTATCGAGACCCGCTCTTGCAACGAGGTTTCGATACGCGCCTGCGGCGCTACTCAACCGTCGAGTTTCCGTCGGTCGAGTAGCCCGCGGAGCGGGCGTATCGAGACCCGGTGCAAGAGTGGGTCGATACGCCGCTTCGCGGCTACTCGACCAACGGCTCGGACCTGCCTACAACCAGTCGAACGTCGTCGCCGCCCACGGGTAGCCGATGAAGATCACCGCGTCGATGAGCGTGTGCGCGATGATGAGCGGCAGCAGGCGCCCGAATCGGGAGTAGAGCCAGCCGAACAGCACGCCCATCGCGATGTTGCCGACGAACGCGCCGAAGCCCTGGTAGAGGTGGTAGGTGCCGCGCAGCAGGGCGGTGCTGAGGATGATGGTCCAGGTTCCCCAGCCGATCCGTCGCAGGCGCTCGAACAGATAGCCGACGACGATGACCTCCTCGGTGACGCCCGCGCGCAGCGCGGAGAGCAGCAGTATGGGGGTCGTCCACCAGTGGGCGTCGAGGGCTGTCGGCACGACCTGCACCGTCACGCCGAGCTCGCGGCCGGCGATGTAGAGCAGGATGCCGGGCACGCCGATCGCGACGACGAGCCCTGCTCCCCACGCGAAGTCGCGCCCGGGTCGCGTGAAGTCGATGCCGAGCGCTCCGAGTCGCGGTGCCGCGGAACGCCACAGCAGGAACACGACGAGGGCCACGGGGGCGAAATCGAAGAAGACGTCGAGGAACTGGTAGATGAGGTCGAAGAGCTCGCGCTCGCTGAGGGGGCGGTGCAGCGTCGCTGTCTGCTCCGACAGGGCCGCCTCCATGGTGAGGCGGTTCCAGATCGCCACGATCGAGTACACCGCCGTGGCCCCCAGGGAGAGCGCGAGCACGATCGCGATCTCCGCCCACAGCCGTCGGGGTGAGGCGTTCAGCGATTTTTGAGGATGTGACGAGTCCGACATGATTTTCGATGCTACGCGTCCCCGGCCATGGCAGGTGACACGTGCCGCGCGGACGCCCTCAAATGCCGTATTCGTGCGGGTTTGCGGCACTCCGCGGTCGATCCGCGGCGTGAAAATGCACCCGACGCAGGATGCTGGCGTCTAGCGATCGAACAATTATGGCGCGTTACCACTCGGTAACGTTTGGCCATAGGGTTTCGGTTTTATCGATTACAGGCCTAATGTTTTTACAACACGCGTGGGTGGACGCGATCCTGTGGACGCCCACGTTCCATCTTGCACAGGAGGAAAATTGAAAATCAATCGGATTGGGGCGCCACTCGCGGTAGCCACCATCGCCGCCATGGCGCTGGTCGGCTGCACGACCACCGACCCCGGAGAAGAGCCCCCGGCATCGACCGGCGGCACCATCACCGTCGCCGAGGTCAACGAGCTCACCGCTTTCACCTCGAGCACGAGCGACACCAACCTCGACATGAACGGCAAGTTCATCGGGTACACCCGCTCGAGCTTCTTCTACCTCGACGAAGCGCTCAACCTCATTCCTGACACGAGCTTCGGCACGGTCGAGAAGACGAGCGACGAGCCGCTCACCGTCAAGTACACGCTGGCGGACACCGCCTCGTGGTCCGACGGCACCGCGATCACCGCCAACGACCTGCTTCTCGCATGGGCAGCGCAGTCGGGCTACTTCGACGACGCATCCCTCGACCCCGAGACGGGCGAGGTCGCATCCGGAACCCGCTACTTCGACTACGCCGGCGACACCTCGGGCCTCGGCCTTGCCGACCGTCCGGTCGTGGGTGACAACAACATGTCGATCACCCTCACCTACAGCGAGCCCTACGCTGACTGGCAGCTCGTGAACCCGATCGACGCGCCGCTGCACGTCGTCGCAGACAAGGCTGGCGTGTCCGTTGAGGACGCGGTCGACGCACTCACCACGGCCCCCCGCGGCGACGCGGCGAACCCGAACGAGAACGCGACCATCAAGGCGCTCGCCGACACGTGGAACACCGTGTTCACCGCGACGTCGCTTCCGAGCGACTCGAGCCTCTACCTCTCGTCGGCGGCGTTCGTGCTTGACTCTTGGACCCCCAAGCAGTCGATCACGCTCGTTCGCAACGAGGCGTACAAGGGTGACCTTGTTCCCAACGTCGACACGATCGTCGTTCGCTTCATCGGCGACGCTCAGGCACAGGTGACCGCTCTGCAGAACGGCGAGGTTGACATCATCAACCCGCAGGCCTCTGCAGACACCATCGCCTCGCTGCAGGCGCTCGACGGTGTGACCACGCTCACGGGTGACCAGTTCAGCTACGACCACCTGGACATCACGTTCAACACGGGCGTGTTCCAGAACGCTCCTGACGTGCGCGAGGCCTTCCTGAAGACGATTCCTCGTCAGCAGATCCTCGACGCGATCGTGACGCCGCAGAACCCTGAGGCCCAGCAGTACGACTCGCAGATCTTCTTCCCCGGAACCGCTGGTTACGAGGAGACGATCAAGTCCAACGGTGCTGACGCGTACCACGAGGTCGACATCGAGGGCGCCAAGGCACTCCTGAACGGTGCGACCCCGACCGTGCGCATCCTCTACAACATCAACAACCCGAACCGTGTCGCCGCGTTCCAGGCCATTCAGGCCTCGGCTCAGCAGGCCGGCTTCGTGATTGAGGATGCTGGCGCCGAGAACTGGGGCTCGCTCCTCGGCAGTGGCACCTACGACGCCTCCATCTTCGGCTGGATCTCGTCGGGTGTCGGTGTCGGTGGCGTTCCGCAGATCTTCGGAACGACCGGTGGCGGTAACTACAGTGGTTACTCCAACGCCGAGGTCGACCGTCTCGCCAACCTTCTCCAGGTGACCCTGGACAAGGATGAGCAGGACGCCATCCAGGTCGAGATCGACAAGCTCCTCTGGGCTGACGGATACGGCGTGCCGCTGTTCGTCGCCCCCGGTGTCATGGCTCACAGTGACAGCGTCTCCGGCGTTGTCTACTACCCCGGCCAGGCCGGTGTGGGCTGGAACTTCTGGGAGTGGACCAAGAGCTAACAACCGCGGTTCTAGTCTCCTGACTAGCCCTGGTTGATTACTCCAGGGACGGAGCGCCAGGACTTAACAGTCCTGGCGCTCCGTTCGTCAATCACCCCGAAATCCAGTCCCCTATAAGAGAGCCCCTCCGAGTCGTCACTCGGCTATGCTCAGTTCCGCGGGTACGCCACCGTCGTCGTTCCAGCGAAGTTTGAGGTACACATCACATGGTTTCTTTCATCGCGAGGCGCCTGGTCGTCTCAGTGCTGCTCATCATCGGTGCGGCATTCATCATGTACGTGCTCACGTCGCTCGCCGGCGACCCGCTCGAGGAGTTCTACCAGAGTCGACTCCCCAACCGTGAGCAGCTCATGGCACAGCGCATCGAGCGCCTGCAGCTCAATGTTCCCGTCGCCCTGCGATTCTTCCTCTGGCTTGGCGGCGCGGCCAAGTGCCTCATTCCCTTCGCGGACGCCTGTGACCTCGGCCTCACCGTTCAGGGACAGCCCGTCACCGAGCTCCTGCCCCAGGCGATGGGCGCCACCCTCCAGCTCGTGACCGCGGCAACCGTTCTCGCGATCATCATCGGCATCACGGTCGGCATCGTCTCGGCACTTCGCCAGTACACGACCTTCGATGTCTTCGTGACGTTCCTCTCGTTCCTGCTCTACTCGCTCCCGTCGTTCTGGGTCGGCGTGCTCCTCAAGGAATTCGTCGCGATCGGCTTCAACAACTTCCTGAGAGACCCCGTCATCCCCATACCGTGGGTCATCGCCATCGCCGTGGGGACGGGTCTCTTGTGGGTCGGCCTCATCGGTGGCGATATGCGTCGGAGACTGACGGTGTTCGGCGTCTCGACGCTCGCCACCGCGGCCGTACTCGTCTACTTCAACCTCAGCAACTGGTTCATCACGCCGGCGCTGGGACCCGTGGTGGTTCTCGTCATGTCGGCCGGCATCGGTCTTGTGATGGTCGCGCTGCTCGCCGGCATCCGCAATCGGCGTGCACTCCTGACCGCGGGAATCAGTGTCGCGATCACCTTCGTCGTGTATTTCCTGGTCCAGCCGCTGCTCAACATCTCGAGCCTCTACACGCTCATGATTCTCGCGGCCGCCACCCTCGTGGTGGGTCTGCTCACGGGCTTCTTCGTCGGTGGCCCCGACCGCGGCCAGATGATGCGCATCGGAGCGTTCACCGCCGTGCTCTCAGCGGGCCTCATCCTCGTCGACCGCTATATGCGCGCGTGGCCGACCTACATGGGACTCTCCTCGATTCGCGGCCGCCCGATCGCGACGGTGGGCGCGGAGACTCCCAACCTCGTCGGCGACATCTGGGTGCAGGGCGTCGATTCGTTCACCCACCTTCTCCTGCCCACGCTCACGCTCATGCTCATCTCGTTCGCCGCGTACACGCGATACGCACGAGCGGGCATGCTCGACGTGCTCAACCAGGACTACATCCGCACCGCGCGCGCCAAGGGCATGCCCGAGCGCGTCGTGATCGTGCGCCACGCCTTCCGCAACTCGCTCATCCCGATCGCCACGATCGTCGCGGCCGACTTCGGAGCACTCCTCGGCGGGGCCATCATCACGGAGCAGGTCTTCGCCTTCTCCGGCATGGGTGCGATGTTCCAGCGCGGGCTCTCCCTGCCCGATCCGAACCCCGTCATGGGGTACTTCATCGTCATCGCGGTCATGGCGATCCTGTTCAACCTCATCGCTGATCTGACCTATTCCGCCCTGGACCCGAGAGTGAGGACCCGCTGATGTCACTGAGTCACACCGACATCCCTGACCCCACCGCGCTCGAGCGAGAGGTGGAGACCGAGGGCGTCAGTCAGGGAAGGCTGATCCTCCGCCGCTTCCTTCGCAACAAGATCGCCATGATCTCGCTCGGAATCTTCCTAGCCGTGGTCGCACTTGCTCTGTCGTCGAGCGGCATATTCGGCATACCCGGGTGGTGGAAGTACTCGCACACCGACCTGCCCAAGCTTCTCGACGGCGGCAAGCCGACGCTGTCACTCATTCCCGAGTGGCTCGGCGGTGACGGCATCCACCTCGGCGAGCACCCCTTCGGGCAGACCCTCATCGGCATCGACTACTTCGCGATGACGATGAGGGGGGTGCAGAACTCGCTCATCGTCATGTTCGTCATCGGCATCCTCGTCGCCGTCATCGGAACCGTTGTGGGCGCCGTCGCCGGTTACTACCGCGGTTGGGTCGAGTCGGTGCTCATGCGCTTCACCGACCTCATCATCATCATCCCCGTGATCGTTCTCGGTGCCGTCGTGGGGCAGATCGCCAACCAGCACTTCCAGGGGCTCGGCGTGCTGGGTCTGTCGATCGTGCTCGGTCTGTTCCTCTGGACCGGCCTCGCACGTCTCGTGCGCGGTGAGTTCCTGACCCTGCGCGAGCGGGAGTACGTCGACGCCGCTCGTGTCTTCGGGGCGGGGGATGCGCGCATCATGTTCCGCCACATCCTCCCCAACGCGATCGGCGTTGTCATCGTCACCACGACCCTCGTCATGGCGGCGGCGATTCTGCTCGAGACGGGCCTGAGCTTCATCGGTTTCGGTATTCGCACACCGGATGTCTCGCTCGGCCTCATCATCAGCCAGAACCAGACGGCATTCAGCACGAGGCCCTACCTTTTCGTGTGGCCCGGCGTCTTCATCGTCATCATCGCCCTCACCGTCAACTTCATCGGCGACGGCCTTCGCGACGCGTTCGACCCGCGGCAGAGCCGTTTCGTTCCTCGCAAGATGAAGGAACAGGTCAAGGCATGATGATGCTACGTCGTGGCGAGAATCACCACCCCGGCCACGAGCAGGGCGGCGCTCAGGATGATCGTGGTCCAGTGCCAGTGACGCAGCACTGGCGTGCGGTCGGCGACGCCGAGTTCAATGCGACCCTCGTCGAGCAGCTGCTGCCAGCGGCGGCGCACGAGAATCGCGGCGGCGCCCGAGTCGGTCGAGGGAATGTCACCGGGGCGCAGGCGTCCCTCCACCGCAACGCCCGCGGGCACCGCAGCGGCATCGCGCCTGCTCAGCAGCAGGGTGAGACGGCTGGGCGCGGGAGCCGCCGTCGAGGTGTAGCTGCCGTGCGGAGTGACGAGGGTCAGCGCGAACTTGGTGTCGACCTGGATGAGCGCGGCCCAGGGCACCACGATCGTGCTGAAGGCATTGCGAACCTCGATGAGGTCGTCATCGATCGTGATGGCGACGCGCCAGAGGCCGACCCACGCGAGCAGCGCCGCGAGCGCCACGAAGAGCAGCAGGCTCAGGTTGCGCGCGTCATTCGCCACGATCACCGCCGTGGTCGCGCCGACGCAGAGCACCCACACGATGATGGCCAGCACTCGATTGAATCGCGAGTGAAAGCTCGCCGTGGATCCATTGCTCATGCTCCTATCGTTGCAGGTGGCGCGGGCTGATGGTTGACAGGAAGACAAACGACATGACCGATTCGACAGCGAACGACGTTCCCGTCAACACGACCGATGTGTTGCTCATTCAGGCGAGCGACAAGGTTCCCGTGCTCAAGGTCGCCGACCTCAGCGTCGACTTCGGCGTCGACAACGAATGGGTGCCCGCGGCGATCGGCCTCAACTACGAAGTGCACAAGGGCGAGGTTCTCGCCATCGTCGGCGAGTCGGGCTCGGGCAAGAGCGCGAGCTCGATGGCGGTGCTCGACCTGCTGCCGGTCAACAGCCGCGTGCGCGGGTCGGTCAAGCTCAACGGCGTTGAGCTTCGCGGAATGCGATCGAGCGCGATGCGCCGTGTTCGCGGGGAGAAGATCGCCGTCATCTTCCAAGAGCCCATGACGGCGCTCAACCCCGTCTACACGATCGGGTTCCAGATCGTGGAGACCCTGCGTCAGCACTACGGAATAAGCCCCACGGATGCCAAGGCGCGGGCGATCGAGCTGCTCACCATGGTGGAGATGCCCGACCCCGAGAAGGCGTTCAACTCGTACCCTCACCAGCTCTCGGGCGGCCAGCGCCAGCGCGCCATGATCGCGCAGTCGATCTCCTGTGACCCCGACCTTCTCATCGCTGACGAGCCGACGACCGCGCTCGACGTGACGGTGCAGGCCGAGATTCTCGACCTGCTGCGCGAGCTGCACAAGAGGCTCGACTCCGCCATCGTGCTCATCACTCACGACATGGGTGTTGTCGCCGACCTCGCCGACCGGGTCATCGTCATGCACCGCGGAAAGATCGTCGAATCGGGAACGGTCGACGAGATCTTCGACGCTCCCAAGGAGGAGTACACGCAGGAGCTGCTGGCCTCGGTGCCGCACCTCGGTGCAAACGACGAGCGTCACCTCGCCGGGGCCGAGGTCGCCAAAGAGCCCGTGCTCGAGCTGAGGAACGTCTCGATCGAATACCCCAAGCGCGGGCGCGTGCCGGCCTTCAGGGCTGTCGATGACGTGTCGCTCACGATCTACCCGGGTGAACTGCTGGGTCTCGTGGGCGAGTCGGGCTCCGGCAAGACGACGATCGGTCGTGCGGCGATGGGGCTGCTGCCCGTCACCGAGGGGGAGCTCAGGGTTGTCGGCCGTGACATGGCGACCCTCGGCCGCAAAGAACTGCGTGAGCTTCGTCGTGAGACGGGCATCGTTTTCCAAGACCCCGCCTCCTCCCTCAACCCGCGCATGCCCATCGGCCAGTCGATCGGTGAACCGATGCTGCTTGCGGGGATCGCCAAGGGCAGGGAGCTCGACAAGAAGGTCGAAGAGCTGCTCAGGCAGGTCGAGCTGCCGACAGCGTTCCGCAACCGCTACCCGCACGAGCTGTCGGGCGGTCAGAAGCAGCGCGTCGGTATCGCTCGCGCTCTCTCGCTCAACCCGCGCCTGCTCATCGCCGATGAGCCCACGAGCGCGCTCGACGTGTCGGTGCAGGCCCGTTTTCTCGACCTGCTGCTCGAACTGCAGCGTCAGCTCGACTTCGCCTGCCTCTTCATCAGCCACGACCTCGCGGTCGTCGACAAGCTCGCCCACCGCATCGCCGTGCTGCGCAATGGCAGGCTCGTCGAGCAGGGGACCCGGGACGACATCCTGCGCAACGCGCGCGACCCCTACACGCGCCGGCTGATCGCCGCTGTTCCGCTTCCCGACCCGCAGGCGCAGGCCGAGCAGCGTGAACGCAGGCTCGCTGAACGCCTGTAGCCGGGCCGTGGGAGCGGGGGTCGTGCGACGCCGGGTGCGCACACCACTGGTTCTCGCCGTCGTCGGCATTCTCGTGAGCGGCCTGCTCACCGCGTGCGTTGCCGACGAGACGACGATCGTCGCGGGCAGCTCGGTTCGCGTCGCATCCACCGAGCCGTTTCTGTCGCTCAACGATCGTTCTCGATGGGGGAACACAGCCGCCAACCGCACCATCGTCGCGGCGGTCAATTCGACGTTCGCGTCCTACGACGAGCACTCCGAACTCGAGCTCGACGAGTCGTTCGGAGCCTTCGAAGTCATCTCGAACAACCCCTTCATCGTGCGCTACACGCTCGCCGATACGGCGCACTGGTCTGATGGCACACCGGTCGATGCGACCGATCTGCTGCTCGCGTGGGCGGCGAACTCCGGCGCGCTCAATGACGCCGAGTTCGACCCGCGTCCGTTCATCAACAACGAGACCGGGGAGTGGCTGCGCGCCACACCCCCGGGAGTCGTCTGGTTCGACGGCGCTGTCAGTGAGGGACTGCAGTACGTCACGAAGACGCCGGAGCTCTCGGCCGACCGCCGCACGATCGACTTCGAGTTCGACCACTTCTTCATCGACTGGGCGCTCGTCATCAACGTGGGGCTGCCGGCGCACGTCGTCGCGAAGCGCGCGCTGCGCGTCGACGATCCCGTGGAAGCGAAGGCCGCGGTCGTCGCTGCCATCGCGGACGGCGACCGCGGTGCACTCGCGACACTCGCACGCGCGTGGAACACGGCCTTCACGATCGATCAACTGGCTCGGGATGCCTCGCTGAGGGTGTCGAACGGACCGTACGTCATCAGTGACATCGTCGAGGGCGAGACGGTCACCCTGACCGCGAATGCGAACTATCGCGGCAGCAAGAAGCCCCGCTATGAGACGGTAGTGGTCTCGATCGTGGCGGACCAGGTCGGCGAGATCGCCGCCCTGGAGGCGGGCACAGTCGACGTCATCGTGCCGAGACCCGGTGCTGAGGTTCTCGCTGAACTCGCCTCGCTCCCGGGGGTGACGGTGAAGCACTCTTACAGTGCGAGCTACGCCCACCTGGACCTCGTCATGCGCGACAGCCTCAACGGAGACATCGAGAACCCTCAGGTGCGACAGGCGTTCCTGCACACGATCCCCGTCGATGCTCTCGTCGCAGCCTCCCTCGGTGAGGTGTCCGACTCGCCGACTCGACGGCTCTCGCACACGATGCTGCCGGGGCAGGCGGGCTACGAGGCGGCGATCTCCGCGCACGAGGCCGTGACGCGTCAGAAGGTGGACATCGAGCTCGCGGAGAGCCTGCTGGCGCAGGCGGGCAACACCTCGCCTGTCGTGTGCCTGCTGTTCGACCCCGCCAACGAGCGACGAGTCGTCGAGTTCGAGTTGATTCGTGACAGTGCCGGCCGTGCCGGCATCCGCGTGACCGATTGCGCGAGCTCCGACTGGGTGGGGCTGCTCGGCACTCCTCGCTCGTACGACGCGGCGCTGTTCTCGTGGGATCAAGGCAACCTCTCGGTCGCGGGGCTGCGCGCGGTCTACGGAACGGGCGAGAAGGTCAACTTCTCGCACTACTCGAGCGAGCGCGTCGATGCTCTGCTCAGCGAGCTCGAGGTCACGCGCGATGCCGCGAGTCAGCAGCGCCTTCGCGCCTCGCTCGACCGCGAACTGTGGACAGACGGCTACGGGATGCCGCTCTACCAGTCGCCCGTCACGGTGGCGTGGCGCGATGACGTGTCGGGCGTCATGCCGACGCCGCTCATGCGGGGCATCCTGTGGAACGTGTGGGAGTGGAATCCGCCGACTCCACCCGGCAGCGACCCCGGCGCCAGGCCCGCCGACTAGCCCTGCAGACGAGCCGGACGGCGGCCCGCAGCTAGTGTGCTCGGGGGTCCGCTACTATTGAACGCCCCTTCCCCCCACTTTTGAGGATGCTCCCGCATGGCCACCGCCATCCGCCACGACCTGCGCAACGTCGCTATCGTCGCCCACGTCGACCACGGTAAGACGACGCTCGTCGACGCCATGCTCCGTCAGACCAACTCCTTCGGCTCGCATGAGCACGTCGAGGAGCGCGCCATGGACTCGGGGGATCTGGAGCGCGAGAAGGGCATCACGATCCTCGCGAAGAACACCGCGGTCACCTACCAGGGGGTTCATGCGACCGATGGACCGGTGACGATCAACGTCATCGACACGCCCGGCCACGCCGACTTCGGCGGCGAGGTCGAACGCGGTCTCTCGATGGTCGACGGCGTCGTTCTGCTCGTCGACGCGAGCGAGGGTCCCCTGCCGCAGACGCGATTCGTGCTGCGCAAGGCTCTCGAGGCGACGCTCCCCGTGATTCTGCTCGTCAACAAGACCGATCGACCGGATGCCCGCATCGACCAGGTCGTCGAAGAGGCGCAGGATCTGCTGCTGGGCCTCGCGAGCGATCTCGCCGACGACGTACCCGATCTCGACCTCGACGCCGTGCTCAATGTGCCCGTCGTGTTCGCCTCGGGGCGTGCCGGAGCCGCGAGCCGCAACAAGCCCGCCGACGGATCGCTGCCCGACAACGACGACCTCGAGCCGCTCTTCGGGGCGATCCTCGAGCACATCCCCGCGCCGACGTACGACGACGAACATCCGCTGCAGGCTCACGTCACGAACCTCGACGCGAGCCCGTTCCTCGGCCGTCTCGCGCTGCTGCGCATCTTCCACGGAACGCTGCGCAAGGGCCAGACCGTCGCGTGGGTGCGTCAGGACGGCGAGGTGCACAACGTTCGCGTGACCGAGTTGCTCGCGACCAAGGCGCTCGACCGCTACCCTGCCGAGAGCGCCGGCCCCGGCGACATCGTCGCCGTCGCCGGTTTCGCCGACATCACCATCGGCGACACCCTCAGCGACCCCGACGACGTGCGGCCGCTTCCCGCGATCACGGTCGACGAGCCCGCGATCTCGATGACCATCGGCACCAACACGTCACCGCTCGTCGGTCGCGTCAAAGGCCACAAGCTCACCGCGCGCATGGTCAAGGACCGACTCGACCGTGAACTCATCGGCAACGTCTCGATCCGCGTGGTCGACGTGGGGCGACCGGATGCGTGGGAGGTGCAGGGCCGCGGCGAGCTCGCGCTCGCCATCCTCGTCGAGCAGATGCGTCGCGAAGGCTTCGAGCTCACCGTGGGGAAGCCTCAGGTCGTCACCCGCATCATCGAGGGGACCATTCACGAGCCCTTCGAACACCTCACCGTCGACGCCCCCGAAGAGCACCTAGGCGCGATCACGCAATTGCTTGCGGCGCGCAAGGGGCGCCTCGAGGGCATGGTCAACCACGGCAGCGGCTGGGTGCGCATGGAGTTCATCGTGCCGTCGCGCGGACTGATCGGCTTTCGTACGGAGTTCCTGACCATCACGCGCGGAACGGGCATCGCCAATGCGATCTCGCACGGCTATGAGGAGTGGGCCGGCGCGATCGTCACCCGCAACACGGGCTCGATCGTGGCCGACCGCGCGGGCGTCGCAACGCCGTTCGCGATGATCGCCCTGCAAGAGCGTATGACCTTCTTCGTCGAGCCCACCGAGGACGTCTACGAGGGCATGGTCGTCGGCGAGAACTCGCGCTCGGAAGACATGGACGTCAACATCACCAAGGAGAAGCAGCTCACG
The DNA here is from genome assembly GCA_019638935.1 of Cryobacterium sp. Lineage (GTDB taxonomy): Bacteria > Actinomycetota > Actinomycetes > Actinomycetales > Microbacteriaceae > Terrimesophilobacter. The sequence continues at coordinate 2,376 of JAHBSW010000038.1, read as the reverse complement.
AACATGCGTTCGTCGACCGCCGACACCTTCGAGCGCATGACGCCGTCGCGCAAGCTCACGCTCGAGCAGTGCCTCGAGTTCGCTCGCGAAGACGAGTGCGTCGAGGTGACGCCCGAGCACGTGCGCATTCGCAAGGTCGAACTCGACCAGAACGCCCGTGCGCGTCGTGCGTCGCAGCTCAAGCGCGCGAATGCGTAGGAGGTTTTCTCGTCACAGTGACCGAGCCTCGAGACGAGCCTCGGCGCTGGCGTCGCGGCGGAGGCGAGAAATCGCCTCCGCTCCATGCTTCAGCGCGCAGCTCAAGCGCGCGAACGCGTAGCGATCCGTTAGGAATAGTGTGGACTCGTGAGTGGGTTCAGTTCTGACGAGCGCGTGCTGTTCGTGCACGCGCATCCCGATGACGAGACACTGGCCACGGGCGGCACCATTGCAACGCTCGTCGATGCGGGTTCCGAGGTCGTGCTGCTCACCCTCACGCGGGGGGAGCGCGGCGAGGTCGTCCCCGACGACCTTGAGCACCTCGTCGACGACCCGGAGGCACTCGGCAACCACCGCGCGGGGGAGCTGGCCGCGGCCGCCGAGATCCTCGGCATCCGGGACCATCGTTTTCTCGGAGACGAGCGAGCACGCCTCGCGGGCCGTCAGCCGCGCGCGTATCGCGACTCGGGCATGGTCTGGCTCGACGCATCCAAGGCCGACCGTGACGAGCTTGTCGCCGACGACGAGAGCACACCGGTCGCGGGGGCGCCCGACGAACTGGACCCCGAGTCGCTGCTCGCCGCCGACTATGGCGAGGTCGTGACGGACGTCGCGACCGTCGTTGCCGAGGTGCGGCCCACGGCCATCGTCAGCTACGACTCCAACGGCGGCTACGGGCATCCCGACCACGTGCTCGCACACGACGCGGCAAGCCACGCGGCGGAGGTGCTGGGCGTTCCATTCTTCGCGATCGTCGACCCCGAGACCGAGAGCCCCCACGCTGTTCGCATCGACGTGTCGCCAGTGCTGCAGCGAAAACGCGACGCGCTCGCGGCCCACCGAAGTCAACTCACTCTCGACGGCGACACCATCGTGCACTCGGGAGGTCAGCGGAGCAGGCTCGGCACCGTCGAAGCGTTCGAGCGACGGCGCGCTGTCGAGCGTCCCGTGGCGAGCGTCGATTCACTCGGTGCCGCAGCGAAGACGGCCGGCGGCGGCATGGCGATCGCAGCGGGGGCCACCGTGGGCGCCCTGGGCACCGTCAACCACCAGTTCGGTCTCGTCGTCGGCGAGGGGCCGTTGGCGATCGGCGTCGTGCTGTCGCTGCTGCTCGCCGGGCTCCTGCTCGCGGGGCTGCGGCTCGTCACGCGAGGCCGCTGGCTCGCTCTGCTCGCGGGCGCGGCCCTGGTCGCCGTCGTGGCGCTCATGGCGACGCTGAGCCCGGGCGGCTCCGTGCTGGTGCCCAACAATCCCGCGGGGGTCGCGTGGGTCTACGGAGTGCCGATCATCGTCGCGATCGTCGTCGGATGGCCGCGCGTTCAGCGCGCCGTGAACCGGCCCGCGATACGATGAACTGAGTAGACGACGAAAGGACGTGCTTCAACCGTGACGTACGTCATTGCGCTCCCGTGTGTCGATGTCAAAGACCGCGCGTGCGTGGATGAGTGCCCCGTCGACTGCATCTACGAGGGCGACAGGATGCTGTACATCCACCCCGACGAGTGCGTCGACTGCGGGGCGTGTGAGCCGGTGTGCCCGGTCGAGGCCATCTACTACGAGGATGACACCCCCGAAGAGTGGGCGGACTACTACCGCGTGAACGTCGAGTTCTTCGACGACGTGGGCTCCCCGGGGGGAGCGGCGAAGGTGGGTGTGATTCACAAGGATCACCCGATCGTCGCGGCCTTGCCGCCGCAGGGACCCGCGGCCTAGAGCACCGCCGATCTCTGCTGGTTGAGGAGCTCGGCCGGAGGCCGAGCGTCTCGAAACCAGCACCTTTGCGCACCGCATTGTAGAGAATCGCCAACCAGATCGCTCATCTCTTGGCGAGGTACACGGTCGACCTTGACGCCCTTTAGGCTGTAACGGTGACCGACGAAGCCACCACCGAGACCTCGGCGACCCTCACCTACCCCGGAGGGACCGCCACTTTTCCGATCCTCCCGGGAACCGACGGGAACAGCTCCCTCGATATCTCGACGCTGACCAAGCAGACCGGCCTCACCGCGCTCGACCCCGGCTTCGTCAACACGGCCTCGACCAAGAGCGAGATCACCTACATCGACGGCGACGCCGGCATCCTGCGCTATCGCGGTTACGACATCGCCGACGTGGCCAAGAACTCGACCTACCTCGAGGTCGCGTGGCTGCTGATCTACGGCGAGCTGCCCACGGCCG
>JAHBSW010000037.1 GCA_019638935.1 Cryobacterium sp. | reverse complement strand
ACGGGCGCGTCGAGCTCGGTGACGGTGCCCGGCCACTCCCCCAGGCCCTCGGTCACCTCGCCGCCCTCGACGCCGAGCTCGAAGAGCACCTGCATGCCCACGCAGATGCCCAGCACCGGACGGCCTCCGGCCAGGCGCCGGTCGATGATCTCCTCGCCCCCGCGGGCAGCTAGCGCCTGGCGCACCGCCGCGAAGGCGCCCACGCCGGGGACGACGAGCCCGTCGGCATCCTGAGCCTCGGCGCGGTCGGCGGTGAGCCGGGCATCGGCCCCCGCCGCGATCAGCGCCTTGACCGCGGAGTGCACATTGCCCGAGCCGTAGTCGAAGACGGCGACGCGCGGGCTCTTCGTCACGGCGTCACCGTGCTCACAGGGCGCCCTTGGTGGAGGGGATGCCGACCACCTGCGGGTCGAGGGCCTTGGCCTGCCGGAAGGCGCGCGCGAAGGCCTTGAACTCGGCCTCGGCGATGTGGTGCGGATCGCGCCCGCCGAGCAGGCGCACGTGCACGGTGAGCCCCGCGTGCGTGCTGATCGCCTCGAGGCTGTGGCGCACGAGGGATCCGGTGAAGTGCCCGCCGATCAGGTGGTGCTCGAATCCCGCGGGCTCGCCTTCGTGCACGAGGTAGGGCCGGCCGGAGATGTCCACAACCGCCTGGGCGAGGGCCTCGTCCAGCGGCACGAGAGCGTCGCCGTAGCGCGAGATGCCGGCCTTGTCGCCGAGCGCGGCGGCGATCGCCTGCCCGAGCACGATCGAGGCGTCCTCCACCGTGTGGTGCGCGTCGATGTGGGTGTCGCCGCTCGCGCGCACGGTGAGGTCGGTGAGCGAGTGGCGCGCGAAGGCCGTGAGCATGTGGTCGAAGAAGGGCACCGTGGTCGAGATCTCGGACTCGCCGGTGCCATCGAGGTTGAGTTCGAGTTCGATGCTCGACTCGCTCGTCTGGCGCTGCAGGCTCGCGGTGCGCGCGGTAGTCATTGCCTCAGTCTACTTTCGTTGCCGTGTCGGTTTCGGCGAGGGCCGTCAGGAACTCGGTCGTCTCGGCCTCGGTTCCCGCGGTCACTCGAAGGTGATGGGCGATCCCGACATCGCGAATGAGCACGCTGCGCTCGAGGAGTCGCTGGAACGTCTGCCGGGGGTCGGCCACCCCTCCGAACAGCACGAAGTTCGTGTGGCTCGGCCACACCGTGTATCCCAGCTCAGGCAGCTCGGTCAGCAGGCGATCGCGCTGGCGACGGATGTCATCGACATTGGCGAGAAGGGCATCCGCGTGTGCCAGGGCGGCGGTGGCCGCGGCCTGAGTCAGCGCGGAGAGATGGTACGGCAGCCGAACGAGACGCATCGCGTCGATCACGGCCGGATCGGCGAGCAGATAGCCGAGTCGAACGCCCGCGAAAGCAAAGGCCTTGCTCATCGTGCGTGAGACGACGAGGCGCTCGCGTCCGGGCAGGAGCGCGAGGGCCGTTCGCGTTCCTTCCGGCGCGAACTCGATGTAGGCCTCGTCGACGATGAGCACACCTCGCGTGGCGGCGTAGGCGGCCTCGATGGTCTCGTTGGAGACGGGCGTGCCCGTGGGGTTGTTCGGCGAGCAGAGAAACACGACGTCGGGGTCGGTGCGCTCGATCCACTCGGTGACGGTGCCGGGCGACAGCTCGTAACCGGCGTCCCGCTCCCCCGAGACCCAGGTGGTTCCCGTGCTTGCCGTGATGATGGGGTGCATCGAGTAGGTGGGGTCGAAGCCGAGCGCCGTGCGTCCGGGCCCGCCGAAAGCCTGGAGCAGGTGCTGCAGCACCTCGTTGGATCCGTTGGCCGCCCAGATCTGCTCGGGCACAGTGCCGTGACCGGCGTAGCGAGCCAGCGCCTGCCGCAGCTCGGTGAACTCACGATCGGGGTAGCGGTTCGCCCCGAGCACGGCACCCGCTAACGCTTCGACGACGGAGCGCGCGGCGACCTCGGGAATGGGGTGGGCGTTCTCGTTGACGTTGAGGCGCACGCGCACGTCGAGCTGGGGCGCACCGTAGGGGGTGAGGCCACGGAGGTCGTCACGGAGGGGTAGGTCGGAGAGCGAAGCCACCACCCCATGCTATGCAGTGCCGCTGGAGTGCTACGACCGCCGGTCAATGCTGTCAGCGGTCAATGCTCAGCGGGCGAACGCCATAGGCCGACGGCATTTGCCGATGGCCATCGTGTCAGTCCTTCGAGGAGTAGGCCGCCGGGATCGCGAGGCGCTGCCCGGCATAGACCTCGGAGCTCGAGAGCTGATTGAGCTGCAGCACGTCGTAGATGACGTCGCGGGGATCAGCGCCAGGCTCGAGCTCGACAGCGAGCTGCCACAGCGACTGCCCCGCCATGACGGTCACGTATTCGAAGTCGCCCGTCGCGAGATCAGCGGTCGCGTTAGCGCCGCCGCCGTTGAGCGAGAACACGAACATCGCGATGACGATCGGCAGTGCAGCGAGCGTCGCGAACACCGCACGACCGCGAGCAGTGAGACGCAGACGCGAACGACCGGAACGCGGACGCGAAAGCGGCGTGACAGTGGCGTTCATGGTGCGTGTCCTTTCGATCGAACGAGGGACTTCGTATCCGGCACTCGGCCGGGAGTGCCGGATACGAAAGCTGGGGACGGTGCTCGCGCTCTCGACACGACTCGGTGCCACTAGAACGTTTGTACCGTACATATCTTCGATAATACTCATATCACGCTCGAATTGCGAGTGTTGCGACGGAATTCTTCCGACACTCTCGAATAAATGTTTGTCTCCGGCCGCTTTGGCGGATACAGTTTCGATAGTCGGCACCGTGGTCATAGCAACAACCAACCACGCACCACCGACATGCACCATCGACATCGGGACCACACGAGGAGCACGCCATGGACGACCTGACACCGGTTGATGCCGACGGCACCGAGCGCCCCGCTACGCGCCGCCGCAAGAATCTCTCCGAGAAGCAGCTCGCGATCCTCGAGTTCATTCAGCGCTCGGTGGCCACTCGTGGCTACCCGCCGAGCATGCGCGAAATCGGCGATGCCGTCGGCCTCGCCTCACTCTCGAGCGTCACGCACCAACTCGGCCAGCTCGAGCTGAGCGGCTACCTGCGGCGCGACCCCAACCGCACGCGCGCGCTCGAGGTGCTCATCGAGTTGCCGGGAGCGAGCGACGCAGCCGACAGCGCACCCCCGGTGGGTGACGCCGCGATGGTGCCGCTCGTCGGGCGCATCGCTGCCGGCATCCCGATCACCGCGGAGCAGCAGGTCGATGAGGTCTACCCGCTCCCCCGCCAGCTCGTCGGCAAGGGCGATCTCTTCATGCTCAAGGTCGTGGGCGAGTCCATGATCGACGCCGCGATCTGCGACGGCGACTGGGTCGTCGTGCGTCAGCAGAAGACCGCGGAGAACGGCGAGATCGTTGCCGCCATGCTCGATGACGAAGCGACGGTGAAGGTGCTCCAGCAGCGCGACGGCCACACCTGGCTGCTGCCGCGCAACACCTCATTCGCCCCGATCCTTGGCGACGGAGCCGAGGTTCTCGGCAAGGTCGTCGCGGTGCTGCGGTCGGTCTGAGCGGCCTCGGTCTCCGGTGGTTTCGAGACGATCGCTTCGCGATCCCTCAACCACCTGAGTCGAACTAGGCGGGAACCACCAGGTAGGTGCGCAGTGACGCCTCCTGCTCGGGTGACACGAGCGCGTGCACGCGCGTGCCGGCTTCGACGTGCGTGACCGACAGCACGAGTGCGTTGTCGTAGAGGTTCGACACCACTTCACCGTGCTCGTATGGCACGAGCAGCTCGACATCGATCGACGGTGACGGAATCAGTTCGGCGAGCCTTGCGTCAAGCTCTTCGATTCCCTCACCCGTGTGGGCGGACACGAACACGCAGTGGGGCTCGAGACCACGCAGCACAAGACGATCGTCGTCGTCCACGAGGTCGGCCTTGTTGAACACGACGAGCTCGGGGATGTCGCGCGCGCCCAGCTCTCCGATGACATCGCGCACCGCCGCGAGCTGGCTCGCGGGGTCGGGATGCGCCGCGTCGACGACGTGGAGGATGACATCCGCCCGCTCCACCTCCTCGAGCGTCGAACGGAACGCCTCCACCAGCTGGTGCGGCAGGTTGCGCACGAACCCGACGGTGTCGACCAGTGTGTAGGCGCGACCGTCGGGCGTCTCCGCGCGGCGCACCGCCGTGTCGAGGGTGGCGAAGAGCACGTTCTGAACCAGCGCTCCGGCCCGCGTGAGGCGGTTGAGCAGCGACGACTTGCCCGCGTTCGTATAGCCCGTGATCGCCACCGACGGCACCTCATTACGACTGCGATTGGCGCGCTTCGCCTCGCGCGCGGGAGCGAAGCCCGCGATCTGCTTGCGCAGCTTCGCCATCCGGTTGTTGATGCGCCGACGGTCGAGTTCGATCTTGGTCTCACCCGGACCACGCGAACCCATGCCCTGGCCCGCGCCGACCTGACCACCGGCCTGACGGCTCATCGACTCACCCCAACCGCGCAGACGCGGCAGCAGGTACTCGAGCTGCGCGAGCTCGACCTGAGCCTTGCCCTCGCGGCTCTTGGCGTGCTGGCTGAAGATGTCGAGGATGACGGCGGTGCGGTCGATGACCTTGACCCGCACGATGTCCTCCAGTGCGCGGCGCTGGCTCGGCGAAAGCTCGGTGTCGGCGATCACGGTGTCAGCGCCGAGCGACGCGACGACACCCGCAAGCTCCGCCGTCTTGCCCTTGCCGAGATAGGTGCTCGGGTCGGGATGCGGGCGCCGCTGCAGGAGTCCGTCGAGAACCACGGCCCCCGCCGTCTCCGCGAGAGCGGCGAGTTCACGCAGCGAGTTCTCAGCCTCGGACTGGTCGCCCTGACGGTAGACGCCGATGAGCACGACGTTCTCGAGCCGCACCTGCCGGTACTCGACCTCGGTGACGTCCTCGAGCTCCGTCGAGAGACCCGCGACGCGCGTGAGCGCCTGGCGATCCTCACGATCGAACTGATCGCCGTCGGCGTCCGAATCCGCGGCGCGGGTCTGCAATGCCTGTGCGCGGCTCGTGAACAGGGCATAGTCGTCCGCCCGGGCGTCGGCCGCGGCCAGCACTCGGTCGATCGGGTCTGCCTGCCCGTCGTGCTCCGGCTCAAGTTCACTCATTGCTTTAACCCTAACCCCTCCCGTTTTGGGTAAGTTTTTCTCCATGGCTGACGAGCACTATTTCTCGCAGGCTCCCGCGAGTGAGCTCCAGCTCCGTCCCCTCCATGTGGTTCTGGCGGGCACCGAGGTCACACTGTCCACCGCGAACGGTGTGTTCAGCGCGGAGCGGATCGACGCGGGCACGAGCGTGCTGCTGGCGAACACGCCGCCGCCACCGCCCGGCGGCAACTTTCTGGATGTCGGCTGCGGCTGGGGGCCTATCGCTCTCACCATGGCGATCGAGTCACCGCGTGCGACCGTGTGGGCGATCGACGTCAACGACCGGGCCCTCGACCTCGTGCGCCGCAACGCGGACTCGCTCGGCCTCGACAACGTTCGGGCGTGCCGTCCCGAGGAGGTTCCCACCGACATCGAGTTCATGACGATTCGCTCGAATCCGCCGATTCGGGTCGGCAAGAACCAGCTGCACGACCTGCTTCAGCTCTGGCTCCCCCGCTTGGAGCAGGGGGCGGATGCGTGGCTCGTCGTCCAGCGCAACCTCGGCTCGGACTCGCTGCAGCGCTGGCTGGACGCCGAACTGCCCGATGACTTCACCGTGAGCCGGCACGCGACGAACAAGGGCTACCGCGTGCTGCGCGTGCGTCGCCGGATGGATTCATCCGCCGAGTTCTAGCGTGTGCTCTCGTACTCCCACACGCCCTCGTACACGAGCTCGGCGGGACCGCTGAGCGACACGTGCTCGCCATCCTCGGCCGGCCACATCCGCACACCGAGTGAGCCGCCAGGAACCTCCACACGCCACTGGTCGGGAGCACCCTCACCCGCCCAGTGCCGGGTCGCCAAAGCCGCTGCGACAGCCCCCGTGCCGCAGGAGAGCGTCTCGCCGCTGCCGCGCTCGTGAACGCGCATCCGGATTCGCCCCACCCCGTCGCTCACGAGAGGGTCGTGCGGAACCACGAGTTCGACGTTGACACCGCCCTCGGGCTCGGGGTCGAGTTTCGGGATGTAGGCCAGATCGGCGGAGTCGAGTTCGTGCTCCGACGACAGCGCCACGACCACGTGCGGGTTTCCCACGTTGATGCCGAGGCCGGGCCGAGCGACCTTGAGATTCTTCGCGCGCACAAGCGGCTCAGTGCCGTCGAGTCGCCAACGACCGAGGTCGACCTGAAACCCCGTGAGATTCGACTGCACGTCGCGCACGCCCGCGCGCGTGCCGATCGACAGCGTGTCGCCGTGCTGGAGCTCGACGAGACCGTTCTCGATCAGGAATCGCGCATACACCCGGATGCCGTTGCCGCACATCTCCGAGACGCTGCCGTCGGCGTTGTAGTAGTCCATGAACCACTCGGCGTCGGGGTCCTCGGCAAGCGACTCCGCGCCCTCCGGCAGGTGCCTCGACCGCACGGCGCGGATGACGCCGTCAGCGCCGACCCCGAAGTGGCGATCGCAGAGGTGCGCAATCTCGTCCGGGCTCAGGTTCACCACACCGTCGGGGTCGGCGAACAGCACGAAGTCGTTGCCGGTTCCGTGCCCTTTGGTGAAGTGAAGTCGGGCCATCCCTCAATGTTAGATGGACGCGCGGGCCACGGGTCATGCCTCGATCCACTGGGCGGAGCGATAGCGCTGGAACCAGCTCACCTGCCGACGCGCATACTTTCGCGTCAAGGCCTGAGTCTGCTCGATCGCCTCGCGCTCGCTCAGCGCACCCTCGAGTCGTGCGAGCGCCTGAGCGTATCCGATCGCCCTCGCCGCCGTCACCCCAAAGCTGACTCCCCGCTCCCTCAGACGGCGAACCTCGTCGACGAGCCCGTCGCGCCACATCCGCTCCACTCGCTCGTCGAGTCGCGCGACGAGCTCGTCGCGGGGGGTCGTGAGCCCCAGGATCGTGGTCGGCCTCCAGGTCGCATGGCCGTCAGGCAATCCGGCCCCGAAGGGTTTGCCCGTGATCTCGATGACCTCGAGGGCGCGCACCAGGCGACGTCCGTTGTGCGGGCCGATACCCTGCGCCGCCTCAGGGTCGAGCTTGGTGAGTCGCGCGTGCAGAGCGCCGGGACCGCGCTGCTCGAGCTCGACCTCGAGCCGTGCTCGCACCGCGGCATCCGTGCCGGGGAACTCGAAGTCGAAGAGCACCGACGAGACGTAGAGCCCGCTGCCCCCGACGAGTATCGGCACGGCGTCGCGCGCGATGATGTCGTCGATAACCTGCCGGGCCGCGGGCTGGTAGCGCGCGACGCTCGCCTCTTCGCTCGGGTCGAGCACGTCGATCAGGTGGTGCGGGGTGCCGCGGCGATCGTCACCGGAGAGCTTGGCCGTGCCGATGTCCATCCCTCGGTAGAGCTGCATGGCGTCGGCGTTGACGATCTCGGCGGCATGGCCCTCAGCGCTGATCTGTTCGGCGAGGTCGAGCGAGAACGCGCTCTTGCCGGTGCCTGTCGCGCCGACGACGGCGATGACGTGGGGCTCGGAGAGCACGCTGGGCTTGAGCAGCCCTTCGACGGCGGGATGGGTCATCGCAGAATGGTTTCGATACGCGTGCTGCGCACGCTACTCAACCAGCGGAGCATCCCAGCCAGAATACGGCGCACGCCACTCGACCGGTGGGGCACTCCAGTCTGGAAGCTGCGGGCGCTGCTCGACCAGCGGGGCATCCCGGTCAGAATGCGGCGCACACCACTCACCCGGCGGAGGGTCGGAGCGTCGGAAGCCCGAGGCTCACCGCGCCGCCCTTGCCCGTTCCCGCGCCCGGTGCAGGCACGGCGCAGGACTCCGCCTCCGCGCGATCCCACGCGTCGCCCGCGCGGGTGCGGCGGATGCGCAGGGCCTCGCCCGTGGTGTCGGCGAGGAGAAAGTGCGGGGCCGAGTCGGTGACGGTCAGCGTGACGACATCGCCGGGGCGGGGAGCCGGACCGTCGACGGGAACCTCGAAGTGCACCAGTCGTCCGTCTTCTGCGCGCCCACTGGAGCGGTGACGCTCAGCATCCTTGCGCCCCCCGCCGCTTGCGACGAGCACGTTGACCTCACGGCCCACGATCGCCCGGTTCTCCTCCTCGGAGATGCGCCCCTGCAGGGTGGTGAGCGCCTCATACCGCTCCTGAACGACCGCTTTGGGCACCTGCTGCTCCATCGTCGCAGCGGGGGTGCCGGGGCGAATCGAGTACTGGAAGGTGAATGCCGAGCTGAACCTGGCCTGCTCGACGACGCGCAGGGTGTCGGCGAAGTCCTCGTCGGTCTCACCGGGGAAGCCGACGATGATGTCCGTCGTGATGGCAGCGTGCGGGATCCGCTCGCGCACGCGGTCGAGGATGCCGAGAAACTTGGTCGAACGGTAGCTGCGCCGCATCGCGCGAAGGATGCTGTCCGAGCCGGACTGCAGCGGCATGTGCAGCTGAGGCATGACGGCAGGGGTGTCGGCCATCGCGTCGATAACGTCGTCGGTGAAGGCCGCGGGGTGGGGACTCGTGAAGCGGATGCGCTCGAGTCCCTCGATCCCACCCGCCGCGCGCAGCAGCTTGCCGAAGGCGAGCCGGTCGCCGAACTCGACACCGTAGGAGTTGACGTTCTGGCCCAGCAGCGTGACCTCGATCGCCCCGTCGTCGACGAGCGCCTGCACCTCCGCGAGCACGTCGCCGGGTCGGCGATCCTTCTCCTTGCCGCGCAGCGAGGGAACGATGCAGAAGGTGCAGGTGTTGTTGCAGCCGACCGAGATCGAGACCCACCCGCTGTAGGTCGACTCGCGCCGCGTGGGCAGCGTCGACGGGAATACCTCGAGCGATTCGAGAATCTCGAGCTGAGCCTCACCATTGTGGCGTGAGCGTTCGAGCAGCGCCGGCAGCGAGCCCATGTTGTGGGTGCCAAAGACGACGTCGACCCAGGGAGCCTTCTCGAGGATGACGTTCTTGTCCTTCTGCGCGAGGCAGCCGCCGACGGCGATCTGCATGCCCTCGTGCTCGCGCTTGACGCTCGCGAGATAGCCGAGGTTGCCGTAGAGCTTGTTGTCGGCGTTCTCGCGCACCGCGCAGGTGTTGATGACGACGACATCCGGATGCCCGTCAACCGCCTTGACGTAGCCTGCCGCCTCGAGCGAGCCGCTGAGCCGCTCGGAGTCGTGCACGTTCATCTGGCAGCCGTAGGTGTGCACCACGTATGTTCGCGGCGCAGCGGTGCGGCCCGCGGCGGTGCCGGAGCGCGCAGGGCGGGTCAGGAGGGTGTCGGACACTCCCCCAGTCTACGAAACCCGCGTGCGAGTCACCGTCCGCGAATCTTGTTGCCGAGAATGAAGCCGAAGATTCCGACGAGGAGGATGCCGAGCACCGTCTCGGTGACGAGGGTGAGGTCCGCCCCGAGATCGTGCAGCAGGGACTCGGGCATGGATGCGGGCCGACTGCCGAAGAGGCCCGCGAGGCCGATGGCGAGGGCTAGATACCAGGGCTGCCCGTAGCCGATGTAGAACACGAGTGAGACCACGGCGACGAGCACCATGCCCGTTGTCGCAACGCGCCCGAGTGATTCGCCGAACCCGGTGACGAGCCACGCGATGAGCAGGCCGAGGTACCGCAGCCAGTGGCCGCGCTTTCGGGCGACGCGCATCTCGAGCTTCTTGCGTCGCACGAACGCCCATGCCTCTTGGGCGCCGTGGCCGCGCGCCGCGAAGTGACCGGCGAGCGACGCGTAGATGTCGATCGCCTCGCTGTCGGCCGCTGCGAGCACAGCCTCGCGGCGCGCCGGGTCCGTCACCTTGTCTTCGCCGCCGTGGTACTCGGTGAAGGCATTCCTCTGCTCCTGAAGCAGGTAGCCCTTGCCAGCGGGTCCTGCGAGGTTGACCACCGAGAGATCGGAGCCCGTCACGTCGGCGCGCCACAGGCTGCTGCGCTCGATCGCCGCGGTCTCGAATACGCAGCCCTCGAGGAATCGTGCGTGATAGAAATCGCAGTAGTCGAACCTGCTCTCCTTGAAGTTGCAGGTGAGGAAGGTCGCGTTCTTGAAGTTGGTCCAGTCGAAGCGGCAGCCGCGAAACGTGACCGCCTCGAACCGCACGGGCACCGCGTTGCGGTCTCCCAGGTTCGACCCGAAGTGCACATTGTCGAAGCGACTGCCGTCGAACGATCCGTAGGCGAAGGAGACATTGCGAAAGCGAACCCGCTCGAGCAGCACTCCCGCGAAGGAGAACTCACGGAGCGTCACGGGTCGCTGGGCCTCGACGGTCACGTTGCGCAGTGTCATTCCGACGGCGAGCTGCAAGGAGTCCCCGTCGACGAGGCGAATGATCGCGTTCTCGAGCGCTTCCCCGCTTTCCACGGCCTCTGCCGTGGCCGCTGTGACTGCCCTCATGCGCGCTCGTCGATCAGTGCCAGGAGAGAGTCGTAATCGGTTGCGATCGGGATGCTCCGGGGCACACCGAGCTCGGCCGCGTCATAAGGAGCCTCGTGCCGAAGGAGGATGACGGGGATGCCGGCCGCGGTCGCGGCGACGTAGTCGTCGTGCGGGTTGTCACCGATGTAGAGCGCGTCGCGTGCGGCGACGTCGAGTTCGCTCAGTGTGCGCTCGAGCAGCAGCGGCTCGGGCTTCACCCGTTCGACGTCGGAGGAGAACACGATGACCTCGAAGAAGTCGTCGAGCGATTCCGCCGCAAGCTCTCGTTCGGTGTAGACCCGTTGCGTGTTGCTCGCGATCGCGAGGCGATAGCGCTTGCCCAGTTCGGCAAGCGCGCTGTGCGCACCGGCGTACACGCTGCGGTATTCGGTTGCGGCGACGCGGAACTCCCATGCGGCCTCCTCGGCGAGGCTGTCGCGGTCAGGGTGCCCGGGGAGCGCTGCGTCGACGAGTTCGCGGTAGACGAGCCGCATGTCGATGTCGGGGTAGACATCGGCGGCGACGGCGAAGTGTCGTTCGACGCTGGCGTCGCGAATACCACGGATCTCGTCGACGCTGACGGTGGATCCGTGGCGGTCGAGAAACGCAGCGAGCACCTGCCAGGGATGCTCGGGCCGCTCGTCGTCTTTGAAATGGAGGAGCGTTCCGAAGACATCGAAGATCAGCGCAGTCGTCATGGGCACCGCTCCGATCGGATTCGCAGATTGCTCGTCGTGTCTATTGCTCGCTAAGACTAGCGAAACCGCACGGTGCGGGTGCGCTCGGCGAGGGCAGTGTCGACGGCCTCTCGCACGGAGTCGCCCGAGTATCCTTTGCGCTGAAGAAACCCGGTGAGCCTGCGCACGGCAGTCTCCCGATCGAGACCCTGCAGGCGTGCCGCGCGCTGCACGGCCAGCGCGGTCGCTCGCTCCTGCTCGTCGTCGCCGATTTCGCTGAGTGCGGCGTCGATGGCCTCGGGGGCGAGCTTGCGTCGCTTGAGCTCGGCGACGATAGCCGCCCGACCGAGCCCCTTGCGCTCACGCTGGGTGCGCACGATCTGCTCGGCGAGAGCATCGTCGTCGAGGAGTCCGACACCGGCCAGCCGTTCGAGCTCGAGCTCGATGGTCTGCGGATCGAGCTCACGGGCGGTGAGCAGGGCCTCGAGTTCGCGACGGGACCGCCCGCGCCGTGTGAGTGCGTGCATGGCGATGTTCTCGGCACGAGTGCGGGCTGCGGGGCCGGTCTCGTGCGGAACCGCAACGCGCGCCGGTGCGGCGACGCCGGGAAGGTAGATCACCTCGGCGAGACCGTCACCAGCGCGCGTCGTCATGACTGTGTTCCTGTCGTGTGCGGAGTCCAGAGCACCGATCAGGCGCCGACCGCCTCACGGGCCTCCGCAAGGTCGGCGACGTTGTCCGGTGCCTTGGCTGCAGCGGTGGCCTTTGCCGCACCGGATGATGCCGAGGTCGCCGCGGCTTCGGCAGCCGCAGCGGCTGATGCAGCGGCCTTCGCCTCCGCTCCGATGCCGAGCTTGAGCATGATCTTCTTCTCGATCTCCTCGGCGAGACCGGGGTTGTCGAGCAGGAACTTGCGCGAGTTCTCCTTGCCCTGACCGAGCTGGTCGCCGTCGTAGGTGTACCAGGCACCCGACTTCTTGACGATCTCGTGCTCGACGCCGAAGTCGAGCAGGCTGCCCTCGCGCGAGATGCCCGACCCGTAGAGGATGTCGAACTCGGCCTGCTTGAAGGGCGGGGCCATCTTGTTCTTGACGACCTTGACGCGCGTGCGGTTGCCCACGGCATCCGTGCCGTCTTTGAGCGTTTCGATGCGACGGATGTCGAGGCGAACCGACGCGTAGAACTTGAGCGCCTTGCCGCCCGACGTGGTCTCGGGGCTGCCGAAGAACACGCCGATCTTCTCGCGCAGCTGGTTGATGAAGATCATCGTCGTGCCGGTCTGGTTGAGTCCACCGGCGAGCTTGCGCAGCGCCTGCGACATGAGCCTGGCCTGCAGGCCGACGTGGGAGTCGCCCATCTCGCCCTCGATCTCCGCACGCGGCACGAGTGCGGCGACGGAGTCGATGACGATGAGGTCTATCGATCCGCTGCGCACGAGCATGTCGGCGATCTCGAGGGCCTGCTCGCCCGTGTCGGGCTGCGAGACGAGCAGCGAGTCGATGTCGACGCCGAGCGCCTTGGCGTACTCGGGGTCGAGCGCGTGCTCCGCGTCGATGAAGGCGGCGATGCCACCGTTGCGCTGCGCGTTGGCGATCGCGTGCAGGGTCAGCGTCGTCTTGCCCGAGGACTCGGGGCCGTAGATCTCGACGATGCGACCGCGAGGAAGACCACCGACTCCGAGAGCGACGTCGAGTGCGATCGAGCCGGTGGGGATGACCGCGACGGGGGCGCGCTCCTCGCTGCCGAGGCGCATGATGGAGCCCTTGCCGAACTGACGGTCGATCTGGGCGAGGGCGGTTTCCAGTGATTTTTCACGATCCGCTGCAGAGGGCATTTCGAACTCCTTTGTGCTTCGTTGTCGGTGTGCCTAGAGGCTGTCGTTCGCTCGGGTGCCGATGGTGCCAGGCTCCCGGGTGGCTCGACAAGGCTGGTGGATAGCTATCTCCAACGAGTCCGACAGTACGCCCGGCCGGTGACATTCACCGGCAACGACGAGCCTCCTGTGCACAACTGGTCTTCGACTGCTACCTGTGTAGGAGCATAGCGACATCCGAACCAATGTTCGAGAGAAACGCGCACGGCGTGTCGCACCATTCGAAGCGAGCGAACACCTCAGCCCTTGGGCTGCTTGAGCCCCGCGCCGTACCAGCGCTCTCGGGGAACCTCCGCGGCCACGCACAGCGCGAGCCAGACATCCCTCGGGTCCGCCCCAGCAGCGATCGCCTCGTCGGCGCTCACGTGGCCGAACTCGCTGAGCACGAGATCGCGCGTCAGGGCCAGCCCGTAGCCGTCGCCGAACTCCTCGGCGACGGCACGGCGGAACTCGCTGACCCTCACCGTCTCACCGACACGAGCGCGACTAGCGCAGCATGAGGTCGGCGTCGAAGTCCGCGACGAGCTCTGCGGGCACCGTGTCGGGGATGACGTCGAGGTTGATGCCCTCGAGCACCGCGATGCGGTCCCCCACTTCGCGCATGATCACCGAGATCGGCGTGTCCAGCGCGTCGGCGACGGAAGCGAGAATCTCACTGCTCGCCTCTTTCTGGCCGCGCTCCACCTCGCTGAGATACCCGAGCGCGACGGAAGCACGACCTGCGACCTGTCGAAGAGTGCGACCCTTCTGCAGGCGGAGGTCACGGAGCACGTCACCAATTTCCTGACGAACCAAAACCATGTGAACCCTCCTCCTCACGTGCTTTTCGTGGTACAGCCTCGTGTCACCACGGATGCCCTTCGGGTGTACAACCCTACAGCCTTCCGTCAGTCCACTCTAATCAGCGAACCTGTGCGACACGGGAATGTCACGAGTTGTAACGCAACCTTCATCGTCGCTATTCCCCCGTCGGCTCCCCTGTCCACTCCCCCAGCCACGCGATCGCGGCGGCAACGGTCGCCGCGCGGATCTCGTCGCGCGACCCCTCGAGGTGCAGTTCTCGCGCGCTCGTGCTCGTCGCATCCGCGAGACCCAGGAACACCGTGCCGACGGATGCTCCCCCCTGCGCCTCGGGACCGGCGACGCCCGTCGTCGCGATCCCCACATCGGCCGCTCGGCCGCCGACCGCGAGCGCGTGGCGCACATTCTCGGCGAGTTGACGCGCGACCTCCGGGTGCACGGGACCGTGTTCGGTGAGCAGATCGCGGTCGACTCCCAGCACGGTGGCTTTGAGCTCGGTGCTGTACGCGACGACTCCGCCGAGAACGACGGTCGAGGCTCCCGCCGGCTCGATGAGCTCCGCCGTGAGCAGACCTCCCGTGAGCGACTCCGCAACCGCGATCGTCAGTTCTCGAGCCGAGAACCGTCGCAGAACGTCCTGCGCGGTGAGCAGCGGCAGGTCAGCCATCGCTCACAGGGCTGTCACGAGCAGGCGTCTCGACAGCAGCGTCGTCGACGGCCTTGAACCGGTACGCCGCGACAAGGTACTGGATTCCCGACCACAGGGTCAGCACCACGGCGATCGCCATGAGCGCGGCGTTGAGCCAGTGCATCCACTCGCCGAGCAGCAGCCAGGTCGGCACAAGGTAGAACGAGATGGCGACCGCCTGGAAGATGGTCTTGAGCTTGCCGCCACTCGAGGCGGGGATGACGCGCTTGCGCAGGGCGACCATCCGGTACAGCGTGATGCCGAACTCGCGCAGCAGGATGAGCGCCGTGACCCACCACCACAGCTCGCCCAGAATCGAGAGGCACACGAGCGCGCTGCCGATGAGCAGCTTATCGGCGATGGGGTCGAGAATCTTGCCGAAGTCGGTGATGAGGTTGCGACGTCGAGCCAGCGAGCCGTCGACCGAGTCTGTGGCGATCGCGACGATGAAGAGCACTGCGGCGATGTAGCGCATGGGGCCGAGCTGGCCCGCGTCGGTGAGCAGAAGCCAGACGAATGCCGGCACCATGAGGATGCGCACGATCGTGATGATGTTGGCGATGTTCCCCGTGCTCGCGGGCGTGTCACCGTCGCTGAGAACGCGACCTCGCATCGGGAACGGCACTCGCGTCACTCCCTGTCGGTCAACTGCCAGGCGTCTTCGCCGGACTCCTCGACCTCATGGTACTCGCTCGGCGCGCCCGCGCCACCGCCCGCTCCCGAACCGGCGGTGGGGCCGGCAGCGGCCCCCGCACCTCGACCTCCGTCCGGCTCGTCGCCGCGCAAGCGGGCGAGCACCCCGGGCAGCTGCTCGGGCACGACGAGCACGTCGCGCGCCTTCGATCCCTCACTCGGGCCGACGATCTCACGGGACTCGAGCAGGTCCATGAGGCGACCCGCCTTGGCGAAGCCCACGCGAAGCTTGCGCTGCAGCATCGAGGTCGAGCCGAACTGAGTGTTGATGACGAGTTCCGCCGACGCGAGCAGCAGTTCGAGGTCATCGCCGATGTCGCCGTCGACCTCCTTGCGCGTGACCGCCGCCGTGACGTCACTGCGGTACTCCGGGCGCGCCTGTGCCGTGACGTGCTTGACGACCTGAGCGATCTCCTTCTCCGACACCCATGCTCCCTGCACGCGCATGGCCTTCGACGCGCCCATGGGCAGGAACAGGGCATCCCCCTGCCCGATGAGCTTGTCGGCACCGGGCTGGTCGAGGATGACACGAGAGTCGGTCATGCTGCTCACCGCGAAGGCGAGGCGACTCGGCACGTTGGCCTTGATGAGTCCGGTCACGACATCGACGCTCGGTCGCTGGGTTGCGAGCACGAGGTGAATCCCGGATGCTCGTGCGAGTTGCGTGATGCGCACGATCGAGTCCTCCACGTCGCGCGGCGCGACCATCATGAGGTCGGCGAGCTCGTCGACGACGACGAGCAGGTAGGGGTAGGGCTTGAGGGTGCGTTCGCTGCCGGGTGGCAGCACGATCTCGTCGGCGATGACCGCGGCATTGAAGTCGTCGATGTGCTTGTAGCCGAAGCTCGCGAGGTCGTCGTACCTCATGTCCATCTCCTTCACGACCCAGGAGAGCGCCTCGGCGGCCTTCTTGGGATTCGTGATGATGGGGGTGATGAGGTGGGGCACGCCCTGGTAGTGGGCGAGCTCGACGCGCTTGGGGTCGATGAGCACCATGCGAACCTCGGCGGGCTTCGCGCGCATGAGCACGCTCGTGATCATCGAGTTGATGAAGCTCGACTTTCCCGATCCGGTCGAGCCGGCGACGAGCAGGTGGGGCATCTTGGCGAGGTTCGCGACGACGAAGCCGCCCTCGACGTCCTTGCCGACTCCGATCGTCATGGGGTGCTGACTCGAGGTCGACTGGCGCGAGCGGAGCACATCGCCGAGCGAGACGATCTCGCGGTCGGTGTTCGGGATCTCGACACCGATCGCGCTGCGCCCCGGGATGGGCGAGAGGATGCGCACCTCATTGCTGGCGACGGCGTAGGAGAGATTCTTGCTCAACGCGGTGACGCGTTCGACCTTGACGCCGGGGCCGAGCTCGATCTCGTAGCGCGTGACGGTGGGCCCGCGGCTGAAGCCCGTGACGCTCGCGTCGACCTGGAACTGCGCGAGCACCTCGGTGATGGCCGCGACGATCTCGTCGTTGGCGCCCGAACGCGTCGCTGCGGGCGTGCCCTTCTCGAGCGTGGTCGGCGAGGGCAGGTAATACGGAGCCGTGGGAGGTGTGGGGCCGTCGTCGAGGGGGCGCGCAGCACCCGGCCCGGCGGAGTCCTCGCTCTGCGCATCGAACTCGCCCGCGGCACCCCTCGCCGATGCTCCCTCGTTGAAGCCCGGCAGGAGCGCCCCCGCGCTGCCGTCGTCGTCTCGAATCGACGTGGCCCCGTGCACGGGCGCGACCTCTCCCGTGAACCTCTTGACGGCGTTCTCGGCCTTGAGCAGGTCTTCGATGAGTTCGATGCCGAACTCTTCCCTGGGAGTTCGGTCGATGAGCTCGGTCGCCCTGTCCGCGACGATCGGGCTGTCGAAGGCCGGGTCCTCTTCGCGCTGAGTCTTGTTGCGCCGCCACCAGGGCAGGGAGTCGGTGCTGCCCAGGCCGAGCTCGCTGAGCGACCAGGAGTCGGTCTCGTCCTTGGCCGCCTTCTTCGCGCGCTGCTCGTCCTCATCCGGGAGCTGCGCACCGAAGAGGTACGCGTAGAGCTCCTGCAGACGGCGACCGATCCGGTTCGGCGGGGTCTTCGTGATGATGAAGAGCGAGAGCAGCAGGATGACGGACACGAGCGGCACCGCGACCCATGGTGTGAGCACGGTGACGAGCGCCCCGCCGATCACGAGTCCGACGATGCCACCCGCCTGCGCCAGTTGCTCCGCGGTCGACCCCCACGGCGGCTGTCCGCCGAAGATGTGGCACAGCACCGAGATGGAGACGAGCAGAATCGCCAAGCCGATGCCGAGGCGCCCGTTGTCGTCGACCGAGGGCGGATGCCGGAACAGCCACACCGCGAGCACGAGCATGATGAGCGGCAGCGCGAATGCGACGCGACCGAGCAGGCCGCCGAAGGTGTAGGCGTCGAGAGCGATCGCGATCGGGTCGTAGGGGCGAATCCACTCGACGAGAGCGCCGATGATGGCGAGCACGAAGATGAGGAACGGCACGCCGTCGCGACGCTGATCCTTCTCGAGGGTCTCCTTGCCGAAGAAGCGTGCGGCGCCACCCACGGTGTGGGCGAGACCCATCCACATGCTCGTGAGCAGACCGGTCTCACTCGTGTTTTTCGGCGCGTTCGCCGGCAACCGCTTGGTGGCCTGCGTGCTGCGCGCGCGCGAGGTCGTCGAACGCGAGCGCGTTGGAGTCTTCGAGCGCGTAGCCATGGCTCCACGGTACTTGCGGGCGGTGGCAATCCCCCGCAGCCCCGGCGAGTGTCGCTCTTGTGGCTCAGTAGCGAATCGCGTCGATCACTTTCACCCGCACCGCGTAGAGCGCGGGCAGCAGACCGGCCAGTGCTCCGACCGCTGTCGCCGCGGCCAGGCCGAGCAGCGCCGCGTCGATCGGAAACGCAGGCATGTCGAGGATGCCCGGCGCCACCGACTGCTGCACCAAAGGATTCGACACGAGCAGCACGGCGAGGAACACCCCGACGACTCCCGCCACGACGGCGCCGACAACGCTCTCCATCATCACCGAGAAGAACACGCGGCCGGCTGTCGCTCCGAAGCTGCGCCGCACACCGATCTCGCGGATGCGCTGACGCACCGTCACGAGGGAGATGTTGACGAGACCGAGCGCCCCGAGCAGCAGCACGATTCCTGCGGCACCCAATACCAGCATCCGGATCGGCTCCAGTGGGTCGAGTCCTCCTCCCCACACCTCGTAGTCCTGGCGACTGACGTCGACCTGCACGTCGGGTCCGAGTGCGCCGGACATGTCGCGACGGACGAGTTCGATGAGCTGGTCAGCGAGATCGGTCGGCACCCACATCTCGAACTGGGGCATCGCGTATTCGAGCTCGCTGGGCGGGGCGATCCGAAGGTAGGCCGAGTTCAGCAGGAACATCGAGAGGTCTTCGTACTCGGATGCCGGAACCACTCCGATGATGACCGCGACAGTCTCGTGATCTCCCAGCAGCGAGACCGTGGGATGAGTCGCGAGATTCGGGGAGCCGATTCGCTCGTAGAAGTGCTGATTGACGACGATGACGGGTGCCAGCCGCTCGGCGTCGCGCTCGGTGAACCAGCGCCCCTCGCTCAGGATGACCCGGTGCATCGTCGCGTAGTCCGGTTCGACCGTCATGGCCGAGACGTACTGCGCACCGCCGACGAACTGCACGATCGAAGCCGCGTAGCCGACGGCCCCGGCGTAGGTGATCTGATAGCGATCCACGACCTGGTCGAAGGCGGCGCGCACGTCGGCGGGTGCGAGTGTCTCGGTCGTCATCGAGTAGGCGGATGCGTAGAGGGTTGCTGGCCTGCCCGACTGCCGTTCGTAGCTCTCCGTGGTTGCCTGCTGAGCCATAGCGCCGAGTGCGACGACACCGGTGAGCGCCGCCACGGCGACCGCGACGCCGACGAGACTGAGCAGCACCCGGGTGCGGTGGATGCGCAGCTCCGACCACGCTTCGTCGACCGCGCCGACGATTCCGGTGATGATCCTCATCAGAAGGTCACCTCGCGCGCCGCGAGATCGAGCACCCGGTTGACGTCCACGGGTGCGAGTCGACCTCGGTCGAGCCGGTAGTGCCGTCGCGCGAGGGCCGCGACACCGGGGTCGTGGGTGATGGTGATGAGCGCCGCGCCGGAGGCCTCTGCGATGTCGTCGAGAAGAGCCATCACATTCGCCCCGGTCTCGATGTCGAGCGCTCCGGTGGGCTCGTCGGCGAGGATGAGGCGTGGTTGCCGCACGATCGCGCGCGCGATCGCGACGCGCTGCTGCTCGCCGCCCGAGAGCTGTTCGGGCATCGAGTGCATTCGGTCAGCGAGTCCCATGCGGGCAAGAAGGTCGGTGGCGATCCGTTCTCGCCGCCAGAACTGCGAACCGGTCGCGTAGAGAAGCGGCGTCATGACGTTCTCGAGCGCGGTGCGTCCGGCGAGGAGGTGGAACTGCTGGAAGATGAAGCCGATGTCACGGCCGCGAGCACGATCGCGCGCTCCGCCGCTGAGCTCGGCCAGTGGTCGACCGTCGAAGTGGATCGCACCCGAGGTCGGTGTGTCGAGCAGTCCCAAGAGGTTGAGCAGAGTCGACTTGCCCGAGCCGCTGCGTCCAACGATCGACACATGGTCGCCGACGGCAACCTCGAGGTCGATCCCGCGGAGGATCTCGAGGGGTCGACCGTCGGGCAGCGTCACCGTGCGCGTCACCCGGTCGAGCATGAGAAGCGTCACCGTACGACGTCTTCGCAGACTATCTCGCCGGTCGGGCCTTCGTAGCAGCCCCCGCCCGGCCCCGGGAAACCGACGCCGCCGTCGCCGAGCGCGCCGGGAATGAACTGCAGAATCATGTCCCCCTGTTCGAGACCCTCGACGATCTCCACCATGACGCCGTCGTTGATTCCGAGCACGACGGGCCGCAGCTCGGTGGTGCCATCGGGCAGCACGAGGTAGACGTTGCCGAACTCCGCGAGGCCTTCGACCGCAGTGGTGGGCACGACGAGAACGTCCTCGGCGATTCCACCTGCGACGGTGATCTCGGCCATCAGCCCGGGAAAGACACGCACATCGCCGGGCACGCGACAGGTGATACTGGGGCCGTTCGCACCGTCGTCACCGCCCGCGAGCGGGGTGCTGATGGTGAGACCGGTGCAGGTGAAGGGCGCCGGCCCGTTGGGGATCGTGATCGTCGCCTCGGTGGGCTGCTCGAGGAGCCGGTAGAGCTGCTCGGGCTGAAGCGACCCTGACACGTGATAGCTGCTCGGGGCCACCTGAGCGACGATGTCACCGACCGAGACGTACTGGTTGACGACCATCGGAAGCGAGGAGACGACGCCCGCGCTCGGTGCCGTCACGAGGGTTTCCTTGAACCATGATGTTCCGTTGTCGCGAAGCATCTCGGTCCACACGACGACGAGAACGTCGCCCTCGGCGACCGATTGGCCCTGACCGACCTTGATCGACCGGATCTTGCCCTCCGCGGTCGACTTGGCAGGGAGCGCGGCATCCGCGGCCACCATGCCCGAGAGCTGAATGTCGTTCGACACCGTTCCCCGCTCGACCATGATCTGGGGCTCGACGATCACGGCTCCGGGCTCTGCCGGATCGGGCACCTCCGAAACCTCGGGGAAGAACGCGACTTTCACGAGAGCCGCGGCGATCGCCGCGAAGATGAGAATTCGGATGATCGGAAAGACCCATGTGCGCCACACGCCCACTGCTTGCCCCTGTCGTCGCTGTGGCCATACCCGAGGGACCGACCCATGCCGCAGCGACGCTTTCCGTCGCCCAGACAATTCTCGGGCGCGTTGTGCTCTTAGTCAGCCCAACGTTTTGAGCGTCTCGCGCGTCTGTGCCGCTGCGCTCACGCCTCGATGACGACGGGCACGATCATGGGTCGACGACGGTGCTGGGTGTTGACCCAGCGACCGACGGTGCGCCGCACGACCTGCTGGTAGGAGTGCTGATCGCGCGTGCCGTTCTCGGCCGCCTCGGCGATCGCCTTCACGATGAGCGGGATGACCGTGTCGAAGACCGATTCGTCCTCCGCGAAACCGCGCGACTGGACCTCGGGGCCGACGATGATCCTGCCCGTCTGCACGTCGACCGCGAGGAAGATGGAGATGAAGCCCTCCTCGGCGAGGATGCGGCGGTCTTTGAGGTCGGCCTCGGTGATCTCGCCGACCGTGGAGCCGTCGACATAGATCTGGCCGACGTCGAGCTGTCCGACGACCTCGACCTCGCCATCCTTGAGGTCGAGCACGAGCCCGTTCTCGCCGATGAAGGTGTTCTCAGCGGGCACGCCCGAGTCGATGGCGAGCTCGGCATTGGCGACGAGGTGACGGGCTTCCCCATGAACGGGCAGCACGTTCCTCGGCTTGAGAATGTTGTAGCAGTACAGCAGCTCCCCCGCACTCGCGTGCCCCGAGACGTGCACGCGCGCATTGCCCTTGTGCACGACATCCGCGCCGAGCCGCGTGAGGCCGTTGATGACGCGGTAGACGGCGTTCTCGTTGCCGGGGATGAGGCTGGAGGCGAGGATGACGAGGTCGCCCTTGCCGACCTCGATCTGGTGCTCGAGATTCGCCATGCGCGCGAGTACGGCCATGGGCTCCCCCTGCGACCCCGTGCTCATGTAGACGATTCGATCGTCGGGCAGGTCACCCGCCTTCTTGGCGTCGATGAGCACTCCCTCGGGAACCTTCAGGTAGCCGAGATCGGCGGCGATGGTCATGTTGCGCACCATCGAGCGGCCCATGAACGCGACCCGGCGGCCGTTGGCGTGCGCGGCATCCAGTACCTGCTGCACGCGATGCACGTGGCTCGAGAAGCTCGCGACGATGATGCGCCGCTTCGCCTTGGCCATGACCGACTCGAGCACGACGCCGATCTCCCGCTCCGCCATCGTGAACCCGGGCACGTCGGCGTTGGTCGAGTCGGGCAGGAAGAGGTCGACGCCGCGCTCTCCGAGACGCGCGAACGCGCGCAGGTCGGTGATGCGCCCGTCGAGCGGAAGCTGGTCCATCTTGAAGTCACCGGTGTGCAGAACGAGACCCGCGCTCGTCTCGATGGCGACCGCCAGGGCATCCGGAATCGAGTGGTTGACGGCGATGAACTCGAGCTCGAAGGGGCCGAACTTCTCGCGCCGCCCCTCGCTCACGGTGAGGGTGAGCGGTGCGATGCGGTGCTCCTTGAGCTTCGCCTCGATGAGGGCGAGCGTGAGCGTCGAGCCGACGAGCGGGATGTCGTCGCGCAGCTTGAGCAGGTAGGGCACGGCACCGATGTGGTCTTCGTGACCGTGCGTGAGAACGATCGCGAGCACGTCGTCGAGGCGGTCGCGGATGATCCCCAGGTCGGGCAGGATGAGGTCGACGCCGGGCTGGTGCTCCTCGGGGAAGAGCACCCCGCAGTCGACGACGAGCAGCTTGCCGTCGAACTCGTAGACGGTCATGTTGCGACCGATCTCTCCGAGGCCGCCGATCGGCGTGATCCGGAGGGTGCCGCGGGCGAGCGTGCGCGGTTCGCGGACCGCCGTGGAGTTCATCGAGTGGTTCCCGCGACCTTGGGCAGCGCGCCGCCCGCAGCGGCGTTTCGATCGGGACGGAAGTTCTCGAAGCTCACTCCCTCGAGCTCGCCCACGAGCGCGAGTTCGTCCTCGATCTGGGCGGCCTCGAAGTCCTCGGGGCCGACGAGCGGCAGACGCACTCGGGGGGTCGAGATGCGGCCGAGTCCGTGCAGCACGTATTTGGCGGCAACCGTGCCGGGCACGTGCGTCATGATGGCGCGCACGAGCGGTTCGAGCGCCTTGTGCTGCGCGGTCGCGGTCGCGAGGTCACCGGCGTTGACGGCGTCGACGATGCGCCGATAGGGGGTTGCCGTGACGTTCGCCGTGACCCCGATGAGGCCGCTCGCTCCGATGGACAGGTGCGGCAGCACGTTCGCGTCGTCGCCGGAGAAGTAGAGCAGCTCGGTCTGGTTGAGCACGCGACTGACCTCGCTGAAATCGCCCTTGGCGTCCTTGACCGCGAGGATGTTGGGGTGCTTCGCCGCGCGAAGGAGCGTCTCATAGCGAATCGGCACCCCCGTGCGTCCGGGGATGTCGTAGAGGATGACGGGAAGATCGGTCGCATCCGCGATGAGACGGAAGTGCGTGAGGATGCCCGACTGGGTCGGCTTGTTGTAGTAGGGCGTCACGATCATGACCCCGTCGGCGCCCGCCCTCTCGCTCGCCCGGTAGAGCTCGATAGCGTGGGCGGTCTCGTTCGAACCGCCACCCGTGATGACCTTCGCGCGACCCGCCGCCACCTTCTTGCCGACCTCGACAAGCTTGATCTTCTCGGGGTCGGTGAGGGTGCTCGTCTCCCCCGTCGTGCCCGTGACGACGATGCCATCGGCGCCCGCGGTGATGACATCGTCGATGTGCTTCTCGACGCCGGGCCAGTCGACTTCACCGTCCGCCGTGAAGGGCGTGACGAGCGCAACGAGCACTTGGCCGAAGGGGTTTTCGCGAACACTCACGAGTGACAGGCTACCGCCATCCGTCGGCGACAGAGATTTCTGTCACGCCATGCTCACGCGAGAAAGCGTGCCAAGAACTCTCGCGTGCGCGGCGAGGAGGGTGTCCAGAACAGTTTCGCCGGCGGCCCCTCCTCTTCGATCACACCGCGGTCGAGAAACACGACGTGATCGGCGACATCCCGCGCGAAGGCCATCTCGTGCGTGGCCATGACGATCGTGGTTCCCGACTCTCCGAGTTGCCGCACCGCATCGAGCACCTCGCCGACGAGTTCCGGATCCAGTGCGCTCGTCACCTCGTCGAGCAGCAGAAGCTCCGGGTCGGTCGCGAGAGCGCGAGCGATCGCCGTGCGCTGCTGCTGCCCGCCGGAGAGACGGTCCGGATACTCCGTGGCCTTGTCGGCGAGCCCGATCTGCTCCAGCAGTTCCATCCCCCGCGCCTCGGCCTCCGCCCGCGCCCTCCTGAAGACGTGCCTGCTGGCGAGAGTGACGTTGTCGAGCACGGTGAGGTGCGGAAACAGGTTGAACGCCTGAAAGACCACGCCGATCCGGGCACGCACCGCGTCGGCCTTCACCCTGGGGTCGCTGATGTCCTCGCCGCGCAACAGGATCTGCCCGTCGTCGATGGGCTCGAGCAGGTTGATGGTGCGCAGCAGCGTGGACTTCCCCGAACCGCTCGCCCCGATGAGCGCGACCACCTGGTGGCTGGTCACCGTGAGGTCGATACCGCGCAGCACGGGCGTATCCCCGAAGGACTTGTGGATGTCGCGGAGCTGAAGCACCGTCTCGCGGGCGCTCATACGATCGATCCCATCTGCTCGCGGACGCGCATCCGCGCCGTGTACCAGTCGGTGAGGCGAATCATGGGGAGGGCGAGCAGCACGAAGAGCAGGCCCGCGAGCACGTAGGGCGTGAAGTTGAAGGCGGCAGCGGTCTCGATCTGGGCCGCGCGCACCGCGTCCACGGCACCCAGCACCGAGATGAGTCCGACATCCTTCTGCATGGCGACGAAGTCGTTCATGAGCGCGGGCGTCACCTTGCGGGCCGCCTGCGGCAGTACGACGAGGCGCAGGGTCTTGGCGTAGCCGAGTCCGAGCGACCGCGCGGCGAGCCGCTGCGAGGGGTGCACCGACTCGATGCCCGCGCGAAGCACCTCGCTCACGTAGGCCGAGTAGGTGAGGATGAGAGCGATCGTTCCCCAGAACTCCGCCGGCATGCGACCGAGACCCTCGAGCCGAAGGCCCGGGATGCCGAACCCGACGAGGTAGAGCACGATGATGAGCGGCATGCCGCGAAACAGATCGGTGTAGCCCGCGGCGAGCGCGCGCAGCGGAAAGAACACGGGGCCGCGCAGGGTGCGGACGGTCGCGAGCAGGAGGCTCACGATCGCGACTCCGATCACGGCGAAGAACAGCACCCGGATGTTGAGCCAGAGCCCGTCGATCACGCGCGGCCAGGCTTTCACCGCCGCGTCGATCGAGAAGAACGACTCCTGCACTCGCTCCCAGCCGGGTGTGCTGAGGATCGTGAACCACGCGACCACGGCGAAGGCGATGGTACTGACGACCGCGATCGCGACGGAGCGAGCGGTTTGCCGACGACGGAAGGCCCGGCGGCCGAGCTCCAGTTCGCTCGGCGGCCGGGCCGTGTCACGTGGTTCGCGGGTCACTCCAGCAAACTACTGGAGGACTGGCGCATCCGCCGCCTCGGCGAGCCAGGTGGCCGCGATGGCAGCGAGTGTCCCGTTGGCGCGGAGCGCGTCGACAGCGGCGCTCACCGCCGCCGTGTAGGGGTTGTCCTTCTCGAGCACGAGCCCGAACTGGTCGCCCGCCCCCTCGACCGGGAGCTGGCCGACGATCAGGCCGCCGTCGAGCTCGACACCCGTGATGTAGAACGCCGTGGGCAGGTCGACGACGATCGCGTCGACGAGACCGTTCTGCAGGGCCAGCTTGGCGTCGTCATTGGTGTTGAAGGCCTGTGCGCCCTGCGTCGGGGCGATCGCCGACTCGATCGCGGCGAAGCTCGAGGTGCCGGTCTGAGCGCCGATGAGCAGCTCCTTCAGATCCGCGAGCGACCGTGCCGACGCGGCAGGCGAGCCCTCGATGGTGATGACCGTCTGGGTGGTCTCGTAGTAGGGCGAGGAGAAGTCGACCGCCTGCTTGCGCTCCTCGGTGATGGAGAACTGCTGCAGGTTGAAGTCGAAGTTCTTCGGACCCGGCGCGATCGCCTGTTCGAAGGTGGTGCGAACCCAGACGACGTCCTCTTTCGCGAAGCCGAGTTCTTCGGCGACGGCGTAGGCGATGGCCGCCTCGAAGCCTTCGCCGGACTCCGGGGCATCGTCGAGCACCCAGGGGTAGTACGCGGGCTCCCCTGTGGCGATCGTGAGCTTGCCGGGGGTGACGGTGTCTGAAGCGTCGCCCTCATCGCCGGGCGTGGCGGCGGCGCAGGCGGCGAGGGTCAGTGCGAGGGTTGCGGCCGCGGCGGCGGCCAGAGTGCGAGAAAGGCGGGACATGATGGGACTCCTTGAGGTGCTGGGTGCTGACGTGCTGGGTGCTGACGTGCTGGGTGCTGACGTGCTGGGTGCTGACGTGCTGGGTGCTGCGCTGCTGTGGACACCGCTGCCGGTACATCCATTCTTCCCAACCTCTGCAGGGAGGTGACGCCGTGTTACGGCAGGAACCTCGCGAAGTAGAGGCACTGGGCGAGCAGACCGAGGCACGCCGAAGAAATGAGCACGGCGAGCATCCGAAACTCGAC
>JAHBSW010000036.1 GCA_019638935.1 Cryobacterium sp. | reverse complement strand
CGGATGCCGCGGCGCGCTGGGCGCGATTCCGGGCCGGCGGCGACCATGCGGAGAGCATGGCGGCGCTCGAGAGAATCGCTGCGGGCACTCCCGCGGAGGGCTCCCCGCTTGCGACCCGCAAGACGAACGGGGCGGTCGTGCAGGCGCTCGCCTCGATCGCGAACCTGTGGGGCGGTTCCGCCGATCTCGCGGGATCGACGAACGTCGCCGTGCCCGGGGAACCGGTAGCACCACAGCGTCCCGGCGGGGAGTTCATCCGCTTCGGCATCCGCGAGCACGCGATGGCGGCCATTCTGAGCGGCATCGCGCTGCACGGCCCCTGGCGGCCCTTTGGGTCGACATACCTGGCGTTCAGCGACTACCAGCGGCCCAGCATCCGTCTGGCCGCGCTCATGGGCCTGCCCGTGATCTACGTCTACACCCACGACTCCGTCGCCGTGGGCGAGGACGGCCCGACGCACCAGCCGGTCGAGCAGATCGCTGGCCTGCGAACGGTTCCCGGGCTCGACGTCGTGCGGCCCGCGGATGCGGCAGAGGTCGTCGCGGTGTGGCGACGGCTTCTGGAGCGCCCGGATGCACCGACGGCCCTCATCCTGTCGCGGCAAGACGTACCCGTGCTGGCCGAGCGACAGGGCATCAGCGAGGGCGTCGCGAATGGCGGCTACGTCGTCTGGCAGCACGAGGCGGGCGATGAGCTCGCGATCATTGCGACGGGCAGCGAGGTGCAGCTTGCGCTGGAGGCCGCACACGAGCTTGCCGGCGCGGGCGTTGCCGTGCGGGTCGTGTCGATGCCCTGCGTGGAGTGGTTCGAGGCTGCGCCGGCCGAGTACCGGGAGGGCGTGCTGCCCGCGGCGATCGTCGCCCGCGTCGCTGTCGAAGCGGGGCGCGGTGACGCGTGGTTCAAGTGGGTCGGGCTCGAGGGCGAGGTGGTGAGCGTCGAGACCTTCGGCGAGTCCGGCTCGGGCCAGCAGGTGCTCGAGCGACGCGGCATCACAGTCGAAGCGGTGCTCGCTGCTGCACGCCGCTCGCTCGCCGGTGCATAGAGACTTTCCTGCGCCCGGAGCATGGGAGAATTGACAGACCCGTTTTTCGTTCGATGCAAGAGGACCGAGTGACACCGAGAGCCACCGCTTCACCGACACCGTCGGCGACCGAGCCGTCGGCGATTCGCAACTTCTGCATCATCGCGCACATCGACCACGGCAAGTCGACCCTCGCCGACCGCATGCTGTCGATCACGGGCGTCGTCTCCGACCGCGATATGCGCGCACAGTACCTCGACCGCATGGACATCGAGCGCGAGCGCGGCATCACGATCAAGAGCCAGGCCGTGCGCATGCCGTGGTCACTCGACGGCAAGAACTTCGCCCTCAACATGATCGACACCCCGGGCCACGTCGACTTCACCTACGAGGTGTCGCGCTCGCTCGCGGCGTGCGAGGGGGCGATTCTGCTCGTCGACGCCGCGCAGGGGATCGAGGCCCAGACCCTCGCAAACCTGTACCTCGCGCTCGACAACGACCTCGAGATCATCCCGGTGCTCAACAAGATCGACCTGCCCGCGGCCGATCCCGAGAAGTACGCGAAGGAGCTCGCGGGACTCATCGGCGGCGACCCCGCCGACGTGCTGCGGGTGAGTGGCAAGACGGGGCAGGGCGTCGAGGAGCTGCTCGACCGTGTCGTCGAGCGCATCCCGGCACCGACGGGCGACGCGAACGCGCCCGCTCGCGCCATGATCTTCGACTCGGTCTACGACAGCTACCGCGGCGTCGTGACCTACGTGCGCATGGTGGATGGCCAGTTGAGCCCTCGGGAGCGCATTCAGATGATGTCGACCCGGGCGACGCACGAGCTGCTGGAGATCGGCGTGAGCTCGCCCGAACCCACGCCCTCCAAGGGACTCGGAGTCGGCGAGGTCGGCTACCTCATCACGGGCGTGAAGGATGTGCGCCAGTCGAAGGTCGGCGACACGGTCACGAACGCCGCGAAGCCCGCGTCGACCGCGCTCGCCGGCTACACCGAACCGAAGCCGATGGTCTTCTCGGGGCTCTACCCGATCGACGGCAGCGACTATCCGGCGCTGCGCGACGCACTCGACAAGCTCAAGCTCTCGGATGCCGCACTCGCCTACGAGCCGGAGACCTCCGTAGCGCTCGGCTTCGGGTTCCGCTGCGGCTTCCTCGGCCTGCTGCACCTCGAGATCATCACTGAGCGACTCGACCGCGAGTTCGGACTCGACCTCATCACGACCGCGCCATCCGTCATCTACCGCGTCGTCACCGAGGACCGCAAGGAGACCATCGTGACGAACCCGAGCGAGTTTCCGTCGGGCAAGATCCAGAGCGTCTGGGAGCCGATGGTCAAGGCGTCGATCCTGGCGCCCAAGGACTACGTCGGCACGATCATGGAGCTCTGCCAGGGTCGCCGCGGCACCATGCAGGGCATGGAGTACCTGGGCGAGGAGCGCGTCGAGCTGCACTACACGATGCCGCTCGGCGAGATCGTGTTCGACTTCTTCGACCAGCTCAAGAGCCGCACGCAGGGCTACGCGAGCCTCGACTACGAGCCGGCGGGCGAGCAGGATGCCGACCTGGTCAAGGTCGACATCCTGCTGCAGGGCGAGCAGGTCGACGCGTTCAGCGCGATCGTGCACCGCGACAAGGCGTACGCCTACGGGGTGCTCATGACGGGGAGGCTGCGGGAGCTGATCCCCAGGCAGCAGTTCGAGGTGCCCATCCAGGCGGCGATCGGTGCGCGCATCATCGCGCGCGAGAGCATCCGAGCGATGCGCAAGGACGTGCTCGCCAAGTGCTACGGCGGTGACATCACCCGCAAGCGCAAGCTGCTCGAGAAGCAGAAGGAGGGCAAGAAGCGCATGAAGATGGTGGGTCGCGTCGAGGTGCCCCAGGAGGCCTTCATCGCTGCGCTCTCCGGTGATGTCGAATCGAAAGACAAGAAGTAGTAGATGAGTGTCAGCTCGAGCGGCGCAGGCGAGCTCTGGAAGGCGGCCGTCAACTACGGCGCGATCGGCGGAACCCGTGCCGACGATCTGCTCGACCACCCGCCGCGCGGGTTTCGCGTGTACGAGCGACGTTCGCGCATCGGCCACGGGGATGCCCGCTGGGAGCACGCGTGGCAGTCGGCGCTGACCTGGGGCATCCAGCGCGGTGCGGGTCAGTCGGTGACGATCGTGGATGCGCCCCCGCACATCAGCGAGGGAACCTATCAGCCGGTCGTGTTCGACACCGGGGGAGTGCCGATCATCTCGTCGACACGCACGCCCGAGGGTGACGTGCTCTACGGGCCGAACGGCGAATCGTTCATCGCGCCGGGTGACACCGCGGTGCTCGGTCTCAAAGCCGGCCCGCTGCACTTCGAAGCGCCGGTGCGCGTGATCTATATCGTCGACGAGTGCGACCGTCGCGGTTTCGCCTACGGGACGCTCGCGGGGCATCCCGAGCGGGGCGAGATCGCCTTCATCGTCGACCGCACGGATGACGGCTCGGTCTGGCTCACCATTCGCTCGTTCTCTCGCCCGGGCTCGAAGCTCACGTGGCTGGGCTACCCGGTGGCGCGGTTCCTGCAGAAGCGGGCGATGGAGCAGTATTTCCGCTCTCTCTCCGCCCCCATCGGCAGCTAGCGCCCGGCTCCTCGGCGGATGCGGAGGTTTGTCAGCAATGCGGATGTTAGAACCACCGCACCGTTGACAAAACTCCGCATCGTGGGGGTGAGGCCGCGGTCGGCAACATTGGGGGCGAGCGACAAAGCGACCAGGGCATCGTCCTGCCCGTACTGTGGGAATCGACTACCCAGGAGCCTGTTGTTTGGCGACACTATTACGCTGACGTCATGAGCGACTACCGTCCCCCCATCGATGACCTCGCGTTCGTGCTGGAGCACATCGCGGGCTACCCCGAGATCGCCGGGCTTCCCGGCCTCGAGCACGCCGACTTCGAGACCGTCACCGGCCTGCTCGACGAGGCGGGAGCGTTCATGAGCGAGGTCGTCGCCCCGCTCAACACCGCCGCCGATGTCGAGGGCGCGCAGCGGCAGTCGGACGCCTCGGTCACGACCCCGACCGGCTTCAAGGATGCCTACCGCAAGTACGTAGATGCCGGCTGGAACTCGGTGCCCTTCACCGAGCAGTACGGCGGTGGCGGCTTTCCGTGGACGGTCGGACTCGCGATCCAGGAGATGCTCACCTCGGCGAGCATGGGCTTCGCCCTGTGTCCGCTGCTCACCCAGGGTGCGATCGACGCGATTCTCGCCTACGGCGACGACGAGCAGAAGCAGACCTACCTGCCCCACATGATCAGCGGCGAGTGGACCGGCACCATGAACCTCACCGAGCCACAGGCCGGGTCGGATGTCGGTGCGCTGACGACGAGGGCGGTCAAGCGCGACGACGGAAACTACGCGATCAGCGGTCAGAAGATCTTCATCTCCTTCGGTGAGCACGACATGGCCGAGCAGATCGTGCACCTCGTGCTCGCCCGCACCCCAGATGCTCCCGCGGGAACGCGGGGGATCTCGTGCTTCATCGTTCCCAAACGCCTCGTCAACGCGGACGGCTCGCTCGGCGAGAAGAACAGTGTCACAGCGCTCTCGATCGAGCACAAGCTGGGCATCCACGGCTCACCCACCTGCGTGCTCGAGTACGACGAGGCGACGGGATACCTCATCGGCGAGGAGAACCTCGGCATGCGCATCATGTTCGTCATGATGAACAACGCACGGCTCTCGGTCGGGCTGCAGGGCGTCGCGCTCGCCGAGCGGGCGTACCAGGCATCCGTCGACTACGCGGTGGAGCGCATCCAGGGCCGCGCGATCGGGGCGACGAAGGACTCGCCCATCATCGACTTTCCCGACGTGCGTCGCATGCTCATGACGCAGCGGGCGACGATCGCCGCGATGCGGCGACTCATGTACCTCAACGCAGGACACATGGATGTCAGCCACTTCCACGCCGACGAGGCCGTGCGCGCCCGCGCGGGCGAGATCGTGGGCCTGCTCACCCCGATCTGCAAGAGTTGGGGAACCGACATGGGCACGGAGCTCACCTCGATGGCCATGCAGGTCTTCGGCGGCATGGGCTACATCGAGGAGACGGGGGTCGCGCAGCACCTGCGCGACGTGCGCATCACTGCGATCTACGAGGGCACGAACGGCATCCAGGCCGCCGATCTCGTCGGACGCAAGCTGCCGGTGCGCGACGGGCAATCGGTGCTCGAGTTCCTCGCGTCGATGCGGGATGTCGATGCCGAGCTCGCGGCCGCCGGTGAGTCATTCGCGAGCATACGCTCGAACCTCGCCGCCCAGCTCGACACGCTCGATCAGGCAACGATGTGGATGTTCCAGCACGGCGTCGCAGACCCCAACGCCGCGCTCTCGGGCTCGGTGCCCTACCAGCGGATGTGGGGCATCGTGCTCGGCGGCTGGCTCATGGCGCGCTCGGCGCTCGCCGCGGTCGGCACCGACCGAGCCGAGTCGGAGCATGTGCTCGCGAAGTTCTACGCGGAGCAGCTGCTTCCGCAGGCCGGGGGACTCCTTGGTGCCGCGACCGCGGGCAGCGACGACCTGTTCGCGCTCGACGCCGCGCAGCTGGGCGCGCGCGGCTAGCTGTTCTTCCCGTGCGGCTCACGGTCCGTGCTGCAGCAGCACGGGCTCCATGAGAGATTGACAGTCGATAGAAAACTATCGATAATCAATCTATGCACTCCGCGCTCAACGTTGCCCTTCGCATCCTTCTCGTCACCGTCTTTCTCGGTGCGCTCGTCATCCAGACGGTGATCCTCCCGCTGCTCTCGCTGGAAGCGGCACGCGAACTGCCCGAGGTTGCCTACCTGCGCATCCCGTACCTGATTCTCACGATCGCGATCGTCGCCTGCGTGCAGCTCACGCTCGTCGCGGTCTGGGCGCTGCTCGGCATGGTGCGCAGGAACGCCATCTTCAGCGACCGCGCTTTCCGCTGGGTAGACGTGATCATCGGCGCGGCGCTGGCCGCATCCTGCATCACCATCGGCCTTCTCGTGCACCTGCTCGGCTTCGTTCAGGCCGGCCCGCCAGCGGTCGTGCTCGCCCTGTTCGCCACCGCGACCGTCGGGCTCACGGTCGCCCTGCTCGTGGTCGTCATGCGCGGCCTGCTGCGGCAGGCGACGACCCTCGAGGGCGAACTCGCGGAGGTCGTCTGATGACGATCATCGTCGACCTCGATGTGCAGCTCGCGCGTCGCAAAATGTCCGTCGCCGAGTTCGCGGACGCGGTCGGCATCACCCCTGCCAACATCGCCGTGCTCAAGAACGGGCGCGCCAAGGCCGTGCGATTCACCACTCTCGACGCGATCTGTCGCGTGCTCGAGTGCCAGCCGGGGGATGTGCTGCGCTGGGCGCCTGAGAGCGACCCCGTCGACTCGGATTAGTCGGCACCACTCCCTCAACGCTGCGGAGAAGCTCCACCGAGTGGCCGCACATGCCGCAGCTCGTGAAGTCCCCGTGCACCCCCAGCCTCGCCGATCTTCTCGTGCCCGTCGGCTGCCCAGCCGTGCCGCTCGTAGAAGCGGATCGCTCGATCGTTCCCCTCGAGCACCCAGAGATAAGCCTCCTCCCATCCTTCCGAGGCCAGTTCTTGCTCGACACGGGTTATCAGCGCGTGCCCGACTCTCTGCGACCACAGCTCTGGATGCACGTAGAGGCCGCCGAGCTCCGCACGAGGGCGAGGGGCGATTCCCTCGTCTCGCCCGGCACCGAAGCCCGCCCAGCCCACGATCCGGTCGCCCGATTCGGCTACGAGCAGTCGGTGGGATCCACTCCCGTCCCCATCCGTGGGCTAGCCGGAGAGCGACGATGCGATCCAGCGCGACCAGCCTTCGGCGCGCTGGTCGACACTCAGGCCGTCGAGCACATCCTGATCGATCAGACCCCGATAGGCTGCCTGCCACGCGTCGACGTGGACTGTTGCGACGCCATACGCGTCATCCGTGCTCGCCCAGCGAATCCGAAGATCGACCATCACGCCACGGTAGTGGCACCGGCCGCCGATTCGTCGGCCGGTGCCGACTAGTTGCTCAGCGTGTCCACCGCGATGTAGTGCTCGATGACGGGGTTGGGCTCGTACAGGTGCCCGGTGAGCCGCCGCCACTCCACGAACGCCTCCGAGTTGCGAAAGCCCTCCATGTGATGCTCGACACTGTCCCATTCGACGAGCAGGAGGTAGTTGCTCGGGTTCTCGACCGAGCGGGAGACGGAGACGCTGCGGCATCCCGTGGCCGATGCGATGACGTGCTTCGCCTCGGCGAATGCCTTCTCGTACTCCGCCTCTCTGCCAGGCAGAACCGACAGCACGACATGTTCAGTGACCATGTGGCAAGTGTGTCATGCAGGAACAGCTCGATCGACGCGGTTGCCGCCATCCGCAAACGTTCGACGCTACAGCTCGCCCAGCACCGCGATAGGGTTCTCGACGCAGCGCGCGATGAAGCCGATGAACTCGCTCGGCACGTCCCCGTCGCACACGCGGTGGTCGAACACCATCGACAGCACGACGACCTTGCGCACCACGATCTGACCGTCCACGACCCAGGGGCGGTCGATGATGCGGCCGACGCCGAGCATCGCCACCTCGGGCTGGTTGATGATCGGCGCCGAGCCGTCGACGCCGAAGCCGCCGTAGTTGTTGAGCGTGAAGGTTCCGCCACGCAGCTGCTCGGGCGCGAACGCACCGGTCTTCGAGGTCTCCACGATGCCGGCGATCGCGTCGCGCAGTCCGCCCGTCGTCATCGAACCCGCATCGTGCACCACGGGAACCATGAGCCCCCGGGCCGTCTGCGCCGCGATCCCGAGGTTGATCTGCGAGTGCTGCACGATCTCGCCCGCGGCCACATCCACGCTCGAATTGAGAATCGGATGCCGCTTCAACCCCGCCACCGCAAACCGTGCGATGAGCGCGTTGAGGCTCCACCGCTCGCCGGTCGACCTCTGCAGCTGCTCCTTGGCCGCGATCAGCTCGGTCGCGTCGACATCGAGCCAGATCGTCGCCTCGGGCACGTCGCGCCGCGACGCGCTCATGCGCTCCGCGACGACCTTGCGCAGGCCGGTGAGCGGGATGCGCACGTCGCCTTCCGCGTGCGGAACCGGTGCGGCCGGTGGTACCGCACCGCGCGTCGGCTCGCTCGCCGACGCGCCCGACGCGATCCGCCGCTCCACGTCGGCCCGCATGACGAGCCCCTCGGGGCCGCTCCCCGCGAGCGTGTGCGCCTCGAACCCGTGCTCGCGCGCGAGCCTGCGCACGAGCGGGGAGACGACGGGGGAGGGTTTTCCGTCGGAACCGATCGTCACCGAAGCGACCGGTGCCACAGCCGCTGCCGTGGCCTTCCTGCCGAAGCGCCCGGTCGGCACCGCGCGCTCGGTGCGCACCCGCTCCTTCGTGCCATACCCGATGAGCACGGCACCTGAACCGGAGTCTGCGTTCGACTCGGCCGCTGCCGAGCGCAGGGCGGTACCGGGCACGACATCGCTGCCGCCGGCATTCGCCCCGCCGCCGATCGTCAGCAGCGCCTGGCCGGCGTGCACGGTGGCCCCGGCGGCGAAGTGCAGTTCCTCGACGACGCCCGCGAACGGGCAGGGCAGCTCGACCGTCGACTTCGCGCTCTCGACCTCGACGACGGGCTGGTCGATCGCGACGGTGTCGCCGACGGCGACAAGCCAGTTGACGATCTCCGCCTCGGTGAGTCCCTCGCCAAGGTCGGGGAGGATGAAGGCGTGGGCCGTTGTCGACGCAGCCATCAGGCCTCCCACTCCCAGGTGCCGAGGGCGTTCAGGATGCGCTCGGGCGTGGGCAGGTAGAACTCCTCCAGTTTCGGGGAGGGGTAGGGGATGTCGAAGCCGGTGATGCGCAGAATCGGTGCCGCCAGGTGGTAGAACTCGCGCTCGGTGACGCGCGCGGCGACCTCGGCGCCGTAGCCGCTGAACTGCGCGGCCTCGTGCAGCACGGCGGCGCGGTGCGTCTTGCGAACGGAAGCCCCAACGGTCTCGTCGTCGAAGGGCGAGAGGCTGCGCAGGTCGATTACCTCGACCGAGAGGTCCTCCTCCGAAGCCAGGTCGGCGGTCTCGAGGGCCGTCTTCACCGTCGGCCCGTAGGCGATGAGGGTCACGTCGGTGCCCTCGCGCACGACGACAGCGCGGTCGAAGGGCTCGGTCTGCACGGGCAGCTCCACGGCGGCCTTGGCCCAGTAGCGGCTCTTGGGCTCCATGAAGATGACGGGGTCGTCCGAGCGGATCGCCTCGCGCAGCATCGAGTACGCATCGGCAGGGTTCGAGGGCGTGACGACGGTCAGGCCGGGCGTGTGCGTCCAGTAGGCCTCCGACGAGTCGGAGTGGTGCTCCACGCCGCCGATGCCGCCGGCGCAGGGGATGCGGATGACGAGCGGCAGCGTTACCCGCCCCCGCGTGCGGTTGCGCATCTTGGCCACGTGCGACACGATCTGCTCGAACGCGGGGTAGCTGAAGGCGTCGAACTGCATCTCGACGACGGGACGCAGGCCGTACATCGCCATCCCGATCGCCGTGCCCACGATGCCGGACTCGGCGAGCGGCGAGTCCCACACACGAGCCTCACCGAACTCGGCGTGCAGGCCGTCGGTCACGCGGAAGACGCCGCCGAGCGGTCCAACATCCTCGCCGAAGACGACGACGTTGGGGTCGGCTGCGAGCTCGTCGCGCAGGGCGGCGTTGAGTGCGCCGGCCATCGTCAGGCTCGCGGATGCCGCACTCGCGACCGGCGCATCAGCACCGGTTCTCGACGCGGTCGCTGCCGTCTCGCTCACGACGCAACCCCCGACCCCACAGCCGCCGCAGCCTCGGCAGCGATCTCGGCGGCGAGGAAATCGCGCTGCTCCCGAAGACCGGGACGCTCCGCCGCGTACACGTTCTCGAACAGCTCCATCGGGTCGTGCGAGACCTCGGCGTTCATCTCGTCACGGGTCAGCTCGGCCATCTTCTCGGCGTCGGTGTTGATCGACTCGCGCACGGCATCCGTCAGCATCTTCTGCGAGACGAGGTACTTCTCGAGGCGTTCGAGCGGGTCGCGACTCTTCCACTCGGTGACATCCGACGACGACCGGTAGCGCGAGGGGTCGTCCGAGTTGGTGTGCGCCTCGATGCGGTAGGTGACGCACTCGATGATCGTCGGTCCGTCACCCGAGCGCGCCCGGTCGAGGGCGGCCGTCACGATGGCGTGCACCGCCGCGGCGTCGTTGCCGTCGACGTAGTAGCCGGGAACGCCGTAACCGATCGCGCGGTCGGCCAGTGTGCGGGCGCGTGTCTGCTTCGCGAGCGGCACCGAGATGGCGAACTGGTTGTTCTGGATGATGAAGACCGTGGGTGTCTGCCAGACTCCCGCGAAGTTGAACGCCTCATGGGTGTCGCCCTCGCTCGTCGCGCCGTCACCGACGAAGGTGAGGGTCGCGACGGAGTCGCCCCGCAGCTTCGCCGCCATTCCCATGCCGACGGCGTGAAGCGCCTGGGTCGCCAGGGGGGTGGACTGGGTCGAGGTTCGGTGAGCATGGGGGTCCCAGCCGCTGTGCCAATCGCCGCGGAAGCCGGAGAGGATCTCGACGGGGTTGATGCCGCGCGTCATCAGGGCGATCGAGTCCCGGTAGGTGGGGAACAGCCAGTCGGTCTTCTCGAGCGCGAGCACGGAGCCGATCTCGGTGGCCTCCTGGCCGAGCGCGGAGGGGTAGGTCGCGAGGCGGCCCTGCCGGGTGAGTGCCGTCACCTGGGTGTCCCAGCGGCGTGCGACGACCATGGCGCGGTAGAGTTCGAGCAGCCGCTCGTCGCTCGGCAGTTCGAAGCCCTGGCGGCGCTTGACGGGCACGGCGCGCCCTGTGTCGTCGATGAGGCGCAGGGGCTCGGGATCAGGCAGAACGACCGGTGCACGGGTCTCCACATTGAGGCTCATAGGCACCATCTTGCGCCCGAAAACGCTGGTCAGAGCGGGGTTGAAACGCACTCCGTACGGGTGGCCGCCCGGGGCAGAAATCGACGGACAGCTGGACCGCAAGAGCGCGTCACAGCTGCCAAATGTCCGTAGCCTGTTCGGGCGAGGTTCCCGCCCTTTCCTCGAGCACGATGTAGGATCGGGTCGACGCAACACCGGGCACAGTGTGGATGCGGCGCAGGATCGTTTCCGACAGAGCATCGTGGTCGGGCGCGCTCACCGTGAGCAGGATGTCGACGTCTCCGCCGAGGGCCTGCGCCTTCTCGACGAAGGGGAGTGCGGCAAGCGACTCCGACACCGAGGACCAGTCGGTATCGACCTTGACGATGACGACAGCGGTGAGTGCGAGCCCGAGCTTCTCCCGGTCGACCTCAGCACGGAATCCAGTGATGACCCCCGTGTCGATGAGGCGAGTCAGTCGCGCGTGGGCGGCCGAGCGGGAGATGTGCACCTGTTCCGCCAGCTGGCGAACCGAGAGCCGGGCATCCCGCCCGAGCGCGGCGACGATGCGTCTGTCTACCGCGTCGAGCGGTGCGTGCGGTGGCTTCGGCGACATCGGTCGGTTCCTTAACGTTAGTTCGGCGTCGAACCCTGACCCCAGCGTACCGCCGGGAGCACGGCCGCGGCAGAAGTAGA
Organism: Cryobacterium sp.; assembly: GCA_019638935.1. GTDB lineage: Bacteria > Actinomycetota > Actinomycetes > Actinomycetales > Microbacteriaceae > Terrimesophilobacter. The sequence goes on along the minus strand of JAHBSW010000036.1, from coordinate 15,035 downwards.
CTCAGAAACTGTGACGACGCGACTCAGCCAGCTTTTTGTCCGCACCCTGCGCGAAGACCCCTCCGACGCCGAGGTGACGAGCCACCGCCTGCTCGTGCGCGCGGGCTACATCCGGCGTCAGGCGCCGGGAATCTTCGCGTGGCTGCCGCTCGGCCTCAAGGTGCGCAGAAAGATCGAGACCGTCATCCGCGAGGAGCTTGCGGCGATGGGCGCCCAGGAGGTGCACTTTCCCGCCCTGCTGCCCCGCGAGCCCTACGAGGCGACGGGCCGGTGGGAGGAGTACGGCGACGCGCTCTTCCGCCTGCAGGACCGCAAAGGCGCCGACTACCTGCTCGCCCCCACCCACGAGGAGGTCTTCACGCTGCTCGTGAAGGACCTCTACTCGAGCTACAAGGACCTGCCGCTGTCGATCTACCAGATCCAGGACAAGTACCGCGACGAGGCGCGCCCCCGCGCGGGCCTGCTGCGCGGGCGCGAGTTCTCGATGAAGGACTCCTACAGCTTCGACTACACCGACGAGGGCCTGGATGTCTCGTACCAGGCGCACCGCGACGCCTACGAGCGCATCTTCGCGCGCCTCGGCCTCGAGTACGTCATCGTGCAGGCGGATGCCGGTGCCATGGGCGGCTCCCGCTCGGAGGAGTTTCTGCACCCCACCCCCATCGGTGAGGACACCTTCGTGCGTTCGGCCGGCGGCTCTGCCGGTGGGGCCGGTGCTGGTGGGGGCTACGCGGCGAACGTCGAGGCGTACACGACGATGGTTCCGGATGCGCTGCCCACCGACGGCCTGCCCGAGCCTCGCGTGCTCGACTCCCCGAACTCGGCGACTATCGTCACGCTCGTCGACCTCGCGAACGCCGAGTACCCGCGCGACGACCGCCTCTGGACGGCCGCCGACACGCTCAAGAACGTCGTGCTCGCCCTCACGAACCTCGACGGCTCGCGCGAGCTGCTCATCGTCGGCCTGCCCGGCGACCGCGATGTCGACCTCAAGCGCGTCGAGGTCGCCGTCGCTCCCGCCGAGGTGGAGGCGGCGACGGATGCCGACTTCGCCAAGCATCCGAAGCTCACCAAGGGCTACATCGGCCCGTGGTCGGCCGCCGGTGCCGTGCTCGGAGAGAAGTCCGGCACGAATATCCGCTACCTGCTCGACCCCCGCGTGGTGCCGGGAACCCAGTGGATCACGGGCGCGAACGAGAACGAGAAGCATGTGTTCGGTCTCGTGGCCGGTCGTGACTTCACGGCGGACGGAACGATCGAGGCCGCCGAGGTGCGCGCGGGCGACCCCGCACCCGACGGCTCGGGTCCGGTCGAGCTGGCTCGCGGCATGGAGATCGGGCACGTGTTCCAGCTCGGCCGCAAGTACGCCGAGGCGCTCGGCCTGCAGGTGCTCGACGAGAACGGCAAGCTCGTCACCGTGACGATGGGTTCCTACGGCATCGGTGTGACCCGCATCATGGCCGTCATCGCGGAGACCAACAACGACGACAGGGGGCTCATCTGGCCCGACGAGGTCGCCCCGTTCGACGTGCACATCATCGCGGCGGGCAAGGATGAGGTCGTCTACGAGGTCGCCGAGGGACTCTCGGCCGAACTGCACGCGGCCGGCGTCGACGTGCTCTTCGACGATCGACCCAAGGTCTCGCCGGGCGTGAAGTTCGGCGACGCGGAGCTGCTCGGCGTGCCGTACATCGTCATCGTCGGCCGCGACGCGGCCGAGGGCAGCGTCGAGTTCTGGGATCGCCGCACGGGCGAGCGCGAGAGCGTGCCTAGCGACCAGATTCAGGCCCGGCTGGCGGCCGCTCGCCGGACTTGATCACGCGTTTCGAGATGATGCGATCGAGCACGAGCCCGATCAGCACCGCGATGATGATGGAGATCGGGATGGCGAGCAGCGGCGCGTCCGAGAGAGCATTGCCCACAAGCGCGCCGATCGTGACGTTGTAGATCGCCCACGCGAGGCCTGCTGCCGCCGAGAGCGGCAGGTAGCGACGGTAGGGCAGCGCGCTCGCTCCCGCGGTCAGATTGACGGCGATCCTCGCGAAGGGAACGTAGCGCGCGGTGAACACGAGCAGGGCGGTGCGGTGTTCGACCAGGCTGGCGGCACGGCCGAGCGCGGCCTTGACGCGGCCGCGACGCTGCCAGGCCCAGCGTTCGGTGCCCACCCTGCGGCCGATGCAGAAGCACACGCTGTCACCGACGATCGCCCCCGCCGCGGCCACGAGCACGACCGCCCAGATCGGCGGAGCCCCTGTCGAGGCCCAGAGCGTGCCGAGGGCGACGACCGCCGATTCGCTCGGCACGATCACCAGGAATGCGTCGGCGACGACGAGAGCGAATACCACGGGGAGCAGCCACACCGAATTGGCGAGGTCGGTTATCCACGCGGCGTCCACGCAGTAGTTATATGGCCCGCAGGTTAACGGTCGGGGTCAGTCACTCAGGACCGAGCGGAGTCGTCGGGTGCAGCATCCGGAGCCGCATCCTTGGTCGCAGCCTTCGCCGCCACCGGAACCTTGCCGTGGCGCATGATCGTGTCCTGGTAGAAGAGGTAGCCGAACACGATGGTTCCCACCATGAGGATGACGCGCGCTAGCAGCGTGCCCGCGATGGCGATGTCGGCGGAGACTCCGGCGGAGGCGAGAAAGCCGATCATGACGGCCTCGTACGCTCCGGCACCGCCGGGCGTGACGACCGTGATCGCCGTCACGCTCGAGAGCCCGTAGGCGATGAGCACGACCGCCGGGTGAACGGGTGCGCCGAGCGCCCAGAACGCGATGTAGAAGAGCGAGACATCGGCGAGGTTGGCGACGAAGGACCAGAGGAAAGGAACGATGAGCACCGAACGGTTCTCGCTCATCAGCTGGTAGTCCTGGTGCAGATCGTGCGTGAACTTCGCGATGGTGTCGTCCGAGATGACCTTCGTCTTGCGCCCGAAGGTGACGCGGCGAACGAGGCCGTTGATGACGCGCGCCGCCCCTGCCCCGAACCGGGTGATTCGCGACTTGCTGCTGGCCAGGATGAGGAACGCTGCGATGACGCTCAGCGTCGCGACGACGAAACCGCCGGCCAGCCAGTAGACGAGGGGTGTCGCGTCGCCGCTGATGGCGAGTACGACGACGGCGGTGGTCATGAGCGTGATGAACGACACGAAGATCAGCACGAAGCGGATCAACTGACCCATGGTCGAGTTGCCACCGCTCACCCCGTAGTGGCTGAGCTTCCATCCGATGTAGCTGATACCGGCAGCGCCACCGCTCGGCAGCACGTGATTGACGAAGTTGAACTCGAGCGACATGCGCGCCGCCCCGAGCGGGTGCAGACCTCGCAGGGTTCCCCGCCTGCGCAGGTACGAGAAGAGAACCTCGCCGGTGGCGATGTAGCTGACGATCTGCGCGGGAATGAGCAGCGCGAGAATCCACAGGTTCACCTGACCGAGGTAGGCGAACGCCTTCTCGATCTCCGGCCACAGCGTGATGACGAGTATCACGAGAACGATGCCCGTGAAGATACTCAGCCAGGTGCGGAACGACCGCATCAGGCTGCCGCCTTCCAGCGCGCGGGGTTGCCGAACCGGTGCTTCGCGAGGGTGATCCCGTCGGTGTCGTAGTAGCGCTTGAGCTTGCCGAAGTCGATCGTGCGGAACATGTGGCACTTGACGACGAGCCGGGGGCTGAACTTCACCGTGTGGCCGGTCTTGAGCAGCGAGATCGTCACGTCGACATCCTCGCTGATGACCTGGTCGTCGAAGCTGACAATGCTGCGGATGTCGGCCCACGCCCCCCTGCGCAGCGCGCAGTTGTAGCCGTACATCATGGGGCTCACACCGATGCTCTTCTCATGCCAGCGGCGGAACGTGCGGTACCACCAGGTCGCCCAGTACCGCCGACCCGGGGAGAACTCGTAGACGGCCGCGTTGCCTGCGAGAGCGTCGACATCCGGATGCCCGTCGAACTCGCTGCGAATCGTCTCGACCCAGTTCGGAGACACAACCGTGTCGGCGTCGATGCGTGCGATCACGTCCATCGTTGCGGAGTCGAATCCCGTGGTGCGGGCGTAGGTGATCCCTTGACGGTGCTCGGTCACGACACGCACGTTCGGAAACGCCGAGGCGAGCGCGACGGTGTCGTCGCTCGAGTTGTTGTCGACGAGGACGATCTCGTCGGAGGGCTGGGTCTGCGCACTGAGCGCGCGGAGACAGGCCTCGATGACCTTCGACTCGTTGTAGGCGGGGATCACGACGCTGACGGTCGTCTCATTGGGCGTCGTCCCATCGGCCGTCGTCCCACGCACTGTCGGCACGCTTGCCTCCTGAGGTCGTGGGATGGACTGCCAACACACGAGCATACCGAGCAATGCCTGCCAATCGGGTAGCGTAGAGAGACCCCTTTCGGATGCACATCCGGACCAGGCACAAGAAATGAATAGTGGAGGCCCTCAGTGGACATCGACCTGAGCGTGCTGCGCACCATGGAACACGAGCGCGACATTCCGTTCGACGAACTCGTGACGATCATCGAGCAGGCCATTCTCACCGCGTACCTCAAGCACACGGGCCGCGCCGAGCACGCCCACACGCACGGTGAGGGCGCCACCGCTGCGCCCGCGCGCGTCGAGCTCGACCGCAAGAGCGGTCACGTCACGATCTACGTGCCCGAGCACGACGACGAGGGCGCTGTCATCGGCGAGGCCATCGACATCCCCGACGATTTCGGTCGTATCGGCGCGTTCGCGGCGAAGCAGGTCATCAACCAGCGTCTGCGCGACCTCGCCGACGACGCCGTGCTCGGCGAGTTCCGCGGCCGTGAGGGCGACATCGTCGCGGGTGTGATCCAGCAGGGGCCCAACCCCCGCATGATCCACGTTGATCTGGGCACGGTGGAGGCGATCCTGCCGCCGGAGGAGCAGGTGCCGAGCGAGGACTACGCGCACGGCTCGCGCATCCGCGTATACGTCACGAGCGTGACCAAGGGGCTCAAGGGGCCTGCCATCACCGTCTCACGCACGCATCCCTCGCTCGTTCGCAAGCTGTTCGCGCTCGAGGTTCCCGAGATCGCGAGCGGAGTCGTCGAGATCGTCTCGCTCGCCCGCGAGGCCGGCCACCGCACGAAGATCGCGGTGCGCGCCACCGAGCCCGGCATCAACGCCAAGGGCGCGTGCATCGGTGAGCTCGGGCAGCGGGTGCGGGCGGTCACCGCCGAGCTCAACAACGAGAAGATCGACATCGTCGACTACAGCGAGGATCTCGCGACGTTCGTCGCCAATGCCCTGTCGCCCGCGAAGGTCACGAGCGCCTTCGTCATCGACCAGTCGCTCAAGGCGGTGCGGGCGCTCGTTCCCGACTACCAGCTCTCGCTCGCGATCGGCAAGGAGGGTCAGAACGCCCGGCTCGCCGCGAAACTCACCGGTGCGCGGATCGACATCCAGCCCGACTCGGTCATGGAGCAGTAGCCGCAAAAGGCAGGAGAAGCACCAGCGTGGCCGGCCGCCCGGCCGACTGAGAACCAGACGACGAACGGGGAGGGTAGTATGGAACCCGTCAGAACGTGCCTCGGCTGTCGGCAGCGGGCTGTGCGCTCCTCACTCGTGAGGGTCGTCGCCCGGGCAGGCGAAGCGGTGGTGGATGCGTCAGCAGCACTCCCGGGTCGGGGCGCGTGGGTTCATCCGGACTCGCGCTGTGTCGAAACCGCTCGCCACCGTCAGGCTTTTCGCCGGGCGCTGCGGGTGGACGGCCCACTGAACACGGATGCCCTGCTGACAGAGATCAGAACCTCGACCGAGGTTCGCTGAAATCGCAATAACTGGCGAACAGGCAGATTGACCTATGGACAACTAATGAGCGGCTCGAAATGAGACCCGTCCGCAACTAGGTCCGCTCCGTCTCGGGGTGGACTCGAGACAGGAGAACTGTGGCAAAACCACGCGTGCACGAGATCGCAGCAGAACTCGGCATCGAATCCAAGAAGGCCCTTGAGAAACTCAAGGAGATGGGCGAGTTCGTCAAGGGACCGTCCTCGAGCATCGAGCCGCCCGTAGCGCGTCGGCTCAAGGAGGCCCTCGCGGCCGAGGGCATCACTGCGCCGGGACCCGAGGCGAAGGCGCCCGAGAAGGCCCCCGCTCAGGCGGCAGCGAAGCCCGCTTCGCGCGCCAAGACGGCCCCGACGCCCACTGACGCTCCGGCGGAGGCAGTCGCTCCGGCTCCGGCCGAGACGACGGCTCCGGATGAGGCTCCCGCAGCCCCGACTCCGGCGGCGGAGCTTCCCGCCGACGCGCCCGCCGCACCGGCTGACGATGCCGGCGCCGCACGTCCGGGTGCTCCGGGCCAGGGCATTCCGCGTCCCGGCAACAACCCCTACGCGTCGACGCAGGGCATGCAGCGCCCCGGTGCGCCCCGCCCCGGCAACAACCCCTACGCGTCGACGCAGGGCATGCAGTCTCGCCCGTCGCCCTCCAACATCCCTCGGCCTGCGGCTCCGCGCCCGGGCGCACCTCGTCCCGGCGCTCCGCGTCCGGCGGGCGCCCCGGGACGCGCAGGTGCGGGTGCCGGTCGTCCGGGTCGTCCCGGCGGTGCGGGCGGTCCCGGTGCCGGTGGCGGTTTCCGTCCCGGCGGCGCCGGAGGCGGCGCTCCCGGTTTCGGTGCTCCCCGTCCCGGCGGTGGAGGCGGTCGTGGTCGTGGACCAGGCGGCGGAACCGCGGGAGCCTTCGGCCGCGGCGGCGGCAAGAGCAAGTCACGCAAGTCGAAGCGCACGAAGCGCGCCGAGTTCGAGATGCGGGAGGCTCCGTCGATCGGTGGCGTGAGCGTTCCCCGCGGAGATGGTGACACCGTCGTGCGCCTGCGTCGGGGTGCGTCGATCACCGACTTCGCCGACAAGATCGATGCGAGTCCCGGAAACCTGGTCACCGTGCTGTTCCACCTCGGTGAGATGGCGACGGCGACCGAGTCGCTCGACGATGCGACGTTCGAGGTTCTCGGTGCCGAACTCGGCTACAAGATTCAGATCGTGTCGCCCGAAGACGAGGACCGCGAACTGCTCGAGGGCTTCGACATCGACCTCGACGCCGAGCTCGAGGATGAGGACGAAGCGGACCTGGTTGCCCGGCCGCCCGTCGTCACTGTCATGGGCCACGTCGACCACGGTAAGACCCGACTGCTCGACGCGATCCGCAAGGCGAACGTGGGCGCGGGCGAGGCCGGCGGCATCACCCAGCACATCGGCGCGTACCAGGTGGGGGTCACTCACGAGGGCGTCCACCGGGACATCACCTTCATCGACACCCCGGGTCACGAGGCGTTCACCGCCATGCGTGCCCGTGGTGCGCAGGTGACCGACATCGCCATCCTCGTGGTCGCTGCCGATGACGGCATCATGCCCCAGACGGTGGAGGCGCTCAACCACGCCCAGGCCGCGAACGTGCCGATCGTGGTGGCTGTCAACAAGGTCGACAAGCCGGACGCCAACCCCGCCAAGGTGCGCCAGCAGCTCACCGAGTTCGGTCTCGTCGCGGAAGAGTACGGCGGTGACACGATGTTCATGGACGTCTCGGCGCTCAACGGAACCGGTGTTCCCGAACTGCTCGACGCCGTGCTCCTCACCGCGGACGCCGGTCTCGACCTGCGCGCGAACCCCGACAAGGATGCTCGCGGTGTCGCCATCGAAGCCAAGCTCGACAAGGGTCGTGGCGCGGTGGCGACGGTGCTCATCCAGTCGGGAACGCTCGAGGTCGGCGACCCCATCGTCGCGGGCACCGCGTACGGTCGCGTTCGCGCCATGTTCGACGAGAACGGCGAGGCGGTCGAGTCCGCGACGCCGGCTCGCCCGGTTGCGGTGCTCGGCCTGACCTCGGTGCCTCGCGCCGGTGACACGTTCCTCGTCACCGACGACGACCGCACCGCTCGTCAGATCGCCGAGAAGCGCGAAGCGGTGGAGCGCAACGCTCTGCTCGCCCGCAGCCGCAAGCGCATCAGCCTCGAGGACTTCACCAAGGCCCTCGAAGACGGCAAGGTCGAGTCGCTCAACCTCATCATCAAGGGTGACGTCTCGGGTGCCGTCGAGGCTCTCGAGGAGTCGCTGCTCAAGATCGAGGTCGACGATTCGGTGCAGCTGCGCATCATCCACCGCGGTGTGGGTGCGGTCACCGAGAGCGACGTCAACCTCGCCACGGTCGACAACGCGATCATCATCGGATTCAACGTGCGACCCGACACGAAGGCGCGAGAGCGCGCCGCTCGTGAGGGTGTCGACATCCGGTTCTACTCGGTCATCTACAACGCTCTCGAGGACGTCGAGAACGCGCTCAAGGGAATGCTCAAGCCCGAGTACGAGGAGATCCAGTCGGGTGTCGCCGAGATTCGCGAGGTCTTCCGCTCGTCGAAGTTCGGCAACATCGCGGGTGTCATCGTGCGCTCGGGAACGATCACGAGAAACGCCAAGGCGCGGGTCATCCGCGACGGTGTCGTGCTCGCCGACGGTCTCGCGATCGAGAGCCTGCGTCGCTTCAAGGATGACGTCACCGAGGTCAAGACCGACTTCGAGGCCGGTATCGGTCTGGGCAAGTTCAACGACATCCAGATCGGCGACGAGATCGAGACGATCGAGCTCAAGGAGAAGACCCGCTGACTTCACTGGTCGAGTGACCCGGCGGAGAGGTCGCCACTCCGCCGGTTGAGTAGCCTGCGTAGCGGGCGCATCGAAACCAAGGAGACCAGTTCCGCTGGTCGAGTAGGCCCGGAGGGTCGTATCGAGACCAACGAGACCAAGGAGGAAAGATGGCTGACTCAGGCAGAGCGCTGAAGATGGCCGACCGCATCAAGGTGATCGTGGCGAAGCGGCTCGAGCGGGGGATCAAGGATCCCCGGCTCGGCTTCGTGACGATCACCGACGTGCGCGTCACGGGCGACCTGCAGCACGCCTCGATCTTCTACACCGTCTACGGAACCGATGAGGAGCGCGCCGACTCAGCGGCGGCTCTCGCCTCGGCGACGGGGATGCTGCGCTCGGAGGTGGGCCGCAACATCACGGCGCGGCTCACCCCGAGTCTCGAGTTCATCCAGGACGCGATCCCCGAGAATGCGAAGCAGATCGAAGACCTGCTCGCGGAGGCCCGTTTGCGCGACTCGGAGGTCGAGTCCTTGGCGAAGTCCGCGCAGTACGCCGGAGACCCGGACCCCTACGTCAAGCCTCACGACGAGATCGAGGACGACGAGGAGGACGAGGACGATTGACCGGGTGCTGATTTCGAGACGCGCGGAGGCGCGCTCCTCGATCAACAAGTGCTCTGCTGGTTGAGGAGATCGCGAAGCGATTGTCTCGAAACCAGCGCGCAGGAGTCATCACCGTGGCAAAGCAAAAGTCTTGCCGACAGTCACGATCAACCCGTCGGCAAGCAGCGAGTCGATTGCTCGGGTGAGCTGCTCCCCGTCTGTCCAGGCGGCATCCAGTTCGGTGCGCGTCACGGTGTGGTCCGACGCGCGCAGTGCGTCGAGCACGACCCCGCGAACGTAGCGATCCGAACCCTCGTACTTCGCCTGCGGCATCCGTCTGGGGCCGTCGTAGCTGGGGTATCCGGCTGCTCGCCACGCGCACTGCTTGGCGACGGGACACTCGTCGCACTTCGGCGATCGCGCCGTGCAGATGAGGGCACCGAGCTCCATGATGGCGGCGCTGAACTCCGCTGCGGCGTCGGCCGATTCGGGCAGCAGCGCGGCCGCGTCGGCGAGGTCCCGGCGTGTCGACGGCGGAGCAGCATCCGCCCGACCGTGCACCGCCCGCGCGATGACGCGGCGCACGTTCGTATCGACGACGGGGTGACGCTGCTTGTAGGCGAACGTCGCGATCGCTCGTGCCGTGTAGTCGCCGACGCCGGGCAGCGCAAGGAGTTCGTCGACGTCGTCCGGCACGACACCACCGTGCCGCTCGACGATCGCGATGGCGCACTCGCGCAGGCGCAGGGCGCGTCGCGGGTAGCCGAGGCGACCCCACGCGCGTACGACATCGCCGACGGATGCTTGGGCCAGCGACGCGGCATCCGGCCACTTCTCGAGCCACTCGCGCAGGGGCTCGAGCACGCGCGCCACGGGGGTCTGCTGCAGCATCACCTCGCTGACGAGCGAGGCCCACGGGGTGAACCCGGCGGCGCGCCACGGCAGATCGCGTCCGTGCTCACGGAACCAGGTGGAGACGGGCACCGCGAAGGCCTCTGCGTCGGGGGTCGCACCCGCACTCGGGGCTGACAGTGCTCTGCTCATCGGGTCTACTCTAAGGACATGGCTAGGTGGGCTCCTCTCAAGAAGGACACGCTGGGCGTGCTCGCGGACGAGATTCTGCACAACTACGGCCAGGGCCGCTCCATAGTCGCGGTCGATGGTCGGCACGGCGCGGGTCAGGCCGCGTTCGCGGATGACCTCGCAGCGGTGCTGCGGCCGAGGGCCGACAAGGTGTTCCGCGCCTCGATGGACGACTTCTTCAAGCCCCGATTCGACCGCGATCGCATCGATGACGCGCGCGGATACTTCGAGGGCATCTACGACTACTCGCTGTTCCGCCGCGTGCTCGTCGACCCCTATCGCGTGGGTGGCAGTACGGGGTTCGTGCTCAAGGGGTTCGACGTCGATCGTGATCAGCCCGTGTTCCAGGCGAAGTGGCAGTCGGCGGCCGACGATGCGATCCTCATCGTCGATGGCGTCTTTCTGCAGCGCAAGGATCTTGCGGGACTCTGGAACTACGCCGTCTGGCTTGCGACCCCGCTCGTCGCGGCGACGGATGACACGACCGCGCTGCGGGTCGGTGCCGATGAGCTCTACCTTTCGAAGGTCTCGCCGAGCGAGCGCGCCGCGGCAATCTTCAACAATCAGAACCCCGAGCATCCGCGACGCGAGTTCGCTGACTCCTGCTGAGCGAATCGTCGTGGGGTCGTGAACCGAACGGTTCCGATGGTCAAGGCCTGGACCGGCACCCGCCGGTCGAGGTCGTCCCAATACTCGCTGGTCGAGGTCGGTGCCAGCACTCGCTGGTCGAGTAGCGGGCGCAGCCCGCGTATCGAGACCCGCCTATAGGCACCCGCCGGTCGAGTAGCCGACGCAGTCGGCGTATCGAGACCCCTAACCCGAAGGTTTCACCCACCGCTTGCGGCTCAACGCGGGCAAGTCCTCGAACCGGCCATCGATGAGCGCCTCGCGCTTGGCCCGAGACCACCCCTGTATGCGCTTCTCCAGCGCGTACGCATCATCAACCCGTTCGAGTTCGTAGGCGAACACGAGAGTCACCGGGAGCCGCTTGCGCGTGTAGCTGGCACCAACACCGCTGGCGTGCTGTTCCAGCCGGTTCTCGAGATTGCGGGTGCTGCCGACGTAGTAGCTGCCATCGTTGCACTTGAGGATGTAAACGTGTGGCACGTTTCGAGTGTGCTGGCTGCGAGCGATGGAGGCGCGAGTTTTGCACAGAGGGGGGGTCTCGATACGCCGACTGCGTCGGCTACTCGACCGGCGGGTGTTGGTAGGCGGGTCTCGATACGCGGGTTCGCAACCGACGGTCGAGACGACCGTCGGCGCTGGCGTCGGCCGCGAAGGCCAGAAATGGCCTTCGCTTTGTGCCGAAACGCGCGCTACTCGACCGGCGACAGTGCGGCGGCGACCTCGGCCACGACCTGCTCGGGTGTGAAGAACTCGCCGGTGTCCTCGACCGCGTGCACCAGGCCCACGAGAGTCGCGTTGACGGGTGCCTTCATCCCGACCTCGGCGGCGGCGTCGACGACCGCGCCGTGCAGGTAGTCGATCTCGGTCTTCTGGCCGCGACGGATGCTCTGCAGCGTCGATCCCGGGTTCGGGGTGGGGCCTAGCCGCCACTTCATGACCAGCGGCAGCAGCTGACCGACCCACAGCGGCTGCGCCGCGAAGATGCGAAGAAGCGGGTGGGAGAGCGCCTGCATCCGCTCGAATCGCACGCCGTTCCCGATGCCGACCTGCACCGCCTCACGGATGCTTCGGGTGAGCACGAAGCGCAGCCCCCGGTGCGAGATGGTGTCCTGGGCGCTGAGCCCGGTGATCGCCGGGAGCGCGTTGATCTGGTTGATGATGATCTTCGTCCACTGGGCGCCCTCGAAGTCGCGGACGACGAAGGTGGGAATCACCTCGCGCAGCGTTGCGGCGGCGAGGTTCACCGACACGGGGTCGTCGCCGCCGACGTAGATGCTGTTTGCCGTCGTCACCGTGACCACTCCTGGTTCGAGGTGGGAGGCGGCGAACATCGCGAGTGCTCCGATTAGGGGCGACCGGGGCGCCGACTCGGCCGCGGTGCCCATGCCGGTCAGCCCATTCTGCACGACGACGAGCGGAACGCCCTCGAGGGCGTGAGCGTTCGCCTCGAGGGCGGCAGCCGCATCCGCCGCCTTCGTCGTGAGAAAGACGAGCTGCAGACCATAGGAGAGCTTCTCGCCCGCCTTCGGCCGCGCGACGTGGTCGCCCCAGCCGCCCGAGAGCGTTATGCCTCGGCTCCGGATGACGTCGACGCTCGCCCCCCGGGCGGTCACCTCGACCTCGTGCCCCGCACGGTCGAGCAGGGCCGCAATCGTGCCGCCGACGGCGCCCGCGCCAATCACACCGATCCGCATGGTTCCAACGTATCTCGTGTTCGACGCGGTGTGCGGCACGGCGGGTTGTGCACCGGCCTCTCCGCCCGGGCGACTTCGCGCACCAGCCGCCCCGCGTTGATGTCCTGCGTTGATAGCCTCGATGCATGCAAGCGGCGACCAGTGGCATCCTGCTCGTCGACAAGCCCGGCGGGCTCACGAGCCACGATGTCGTCTCGAGGGTGCGCCGCGCCGCGAGCACTCGTAAGGTCGGCCACGCGGGAACCCTCGACCCCATGGCGACCGGGCTGCTCGTGCTCGGCGTGGGCAGCTCCACGCGTCTGCTCACCTACCTTGTCGGTCTCGACAAGGAGTACCTCGCGACGATTCGGCTCGGGGTGACGACGACGACGGATGACGCGGAGGGCGAACCCATGACCGTGGCCGACCCCGGGTCGGTTGCGCGGGTGAAGGACGACGATCTTGCGCGCGAGGTGGCTCGGCTGACCGGGGCGATCGAGCAGGTTCCCTCCTCGGTGAGCGCGATCAAGGTCGAGGGGCGTCGCGCGTACGACCGCGTGCGTGCGGGGGAGCGGGTGGAGCTCTCCGCACGCAGCGTGACGATCAGTGCCTTCGACGTGCTCGCCGTTCGGCGGGACGGCGGGGGCGACCTTGAGCTCGACGTGCATGTCGAGTGCTCGTCCGGCACCTACATTCGTGCCCTTGCGCGCGACCTCGGGGCCGCACTGGGCGTCGGGGGTCACCTCACCGCGCTCCGTCGCACGCGCGTCGGCCCGTTCTCGATCGACGCGGCGGCCGAACTCGAAGGCCTCGACGTGGCACAGAGACTGCTCAGCCCCGCGGATGCCGCGACAACGCTCTTCGACGCCGTTCAGCTCACGGCAGACGAAGCGAAGGACCTCATGAACGGCAAGCGCATCGCCTCGACGGGCGACGACGCGGCAGTACTCGCCGCGCTCGCTCCACGCGGTACGCTCGTTGGTCTAGTCGAGCGTCGCACGGGCGCACTACGGGTGCTCGTCAATCTGCCCGCCGACGAACTGGCAGTGGAGGTGGAGCGTTGATCGAGTGGCTCGTGTGGGTCATGGTCGCCGTGGCGGCGGCTGCCGGCATCCTGTGCCTGGTGCTGGGGCTCATGAAGCGGGCCCCCGATGACCTGTCGCTCGGGGCGACCCTGCTCGTCGAGGTGCTGCTTCTCGCACAGGTGGTCGTCTCGATCGTGGCGCCGTTCGTCGGGAATCACCCCACGGGCGATGCGCTCGAGTTCTGGGCGTACCTCATCACGGCGCTCGTCATGCTGCCTCTCGCGGGACTCTGGGCGCTCATCGAGCGCAGTCGCTGGAGCACGATCGTGCTCGCCGTCGCCAACCTCGCCGTGTCGATCATGGTCTACCGCATGTTCGTGATCTGGACCGTGCAGGGCCACTGACCCGAGTTGCGACCGCGGCGAACAGAAGGCGCGCGCGTTTCGCCTAATCTTGTAGGGATGTCTACTACCCCTGCCCCTTCACGCTCGCTGGGCATTGGCCGCGTGCTCATCGTCGTGTACGGGATTCTCGCGCTCGCCGCAACCGGACGGTCGGTGACGCAGATCATCGGCAAGTTCGACGAGGCCCCGCTGGCGTACACGCTCTCCGCGCTCGCCGCGGTCGTCTACCTGCTCGCGACGATCGCTCTCATCATGCCCGGTAGGGCCTGGCGCAGTATCGCATGGGTCACCGTGAGCTTCGAGTTCGTCGGCGTCATCGCCATCGGGCTCTTGAGCATCGTGCGCCCCGAGCTGTTTCCCGATGCGACGGTGTGGTCGCAGTTCGGGCTCGGGTACGGACTCGTTCCGCTGGTGCTGCCCCTGCTGGGTCTCTGGTGGTTGTGGTCGCGCCGCGGTGAGTTCGCGTGAAGCTCTACACGAGCCTCGACGAGCTGCCCGCCGACCCCGCGGCGACGGCTGTGACGATCGGCAAGTTCGACGGCATGCATCTGGGCCACAGGACCATGATCGATCTCGTGCGCGAGCAGGCTGCCGCGCGCGGACTCAGCTCGACCGTGCTCACCTTCGATCGGCATCCGTTCGCTCTCCTGCGTCCGGAGGTGTGCCCGTTGCCGCTCGTGAGCAACGAGCAGAAGCTCGAGCTGCTCGCCGAAGCGGGCGTCGACAACACCGTCATGCTCGAGTTCACGCGCGAGTTCAGCGAGTTGTCTCCGGTCGATTTCGTGCGGACGGTGCTGGTCGACGCGCTGAACACCAAGCTCGTGGTCGTCGGACCCGACTATCGCTTCGGCAGGGGTGCCGCGGGATCGATCACGGACCTCGAGCAGCTCGGCGATCAGTTCGGCTTCGACCTCGTCGTCATGGACGCCGTCACCGCAGGAACGCGCGAGCGCGTCTCGTCGAGTCGTGTTCGCGCGCTGCTCGATGCCGGTGACGTTCGCGAGGCGGCAACCCTGCTTGG
>JAHBSW010000035.1 GCA_019638935.1 Cryobacterium sp. | reverse complement strand
GGCGAGGTCGACCGACTCGTCCGGTTGCGGGTTGCGGGGTCGCCAGGTTCCCAACTCGTCGAGCTGCAATCGGCCACCCGGAGCTCGCGTGATGCCGATGCTGGACCGATTCCATCCGACGAGTGGATGTCGGGACGGTAGTGCCCCCGTCACTGGTCGGTTGACGGCGAGACCACCCGCTTGTGCCGAGTCGAGCCACCGCGCGATCTCGTCGAGATCGGCGGACTGCAACCCCGCGGTGAGCCCGAATCCGATGCCGTTCTGCAGATCGAGCGCCTCGTCGAAGGTGTCGACGTGGATGAGCGACAGTACGGGACCGCGTCGTTCGGCGACATGCCGAGCACCACCGGGTTGAACGCCGTGAACGAGACCCGGCGTCCACAGCCTGCCACCGTCATCGAGTTGACGCGGCTGCACAAGCCACGACTCGCCCTCGGCGAGTTCGGTGAGGCTCGTGCGCACTCCGCGCTCGGCAGCCCGGCTCAGTGCACCAACGGCCGTCGTCAGCCCCTGTGGCGGTTCCGTCGCCAGCGAGGCAACGGCATCCGTCAGCAGACTCACGAACCGTTCGTGCTCGCCGACGACGAGGACCGTGCCCGCGGACTCCGGTGATTGGCCCGCGTTGTGGAAGGCACTGATGACGAGATCGGCAACTGCCCGATCGACGTCAGCACTGTCGCTCACGATGATCGAGTTGCGTCCGCCCGTAGTGGCGAGCAGGGGAATCTCGGGACGCCACACGCGCACTCGCTTGGCGACGTGCCTGCTACCGGTCAGCAGCACCCGTTCGATGAACGGATGCTCCACCAGATCACGAACCTCGTCGTTCTCGAGGGGCGGCAGAAGCACGACGAGCTCGCCGGGAACGCCCCCGTCGACGATGGTGGCGACCACCGCCGCGACGCTGCGCCGGTTCTGCGGTGCGGGTTTCACGGCCACGGCACTCCCTGCGGCGATCGCGGTCAGTGCTCCAGCCGCGGGCGTGGCGATCGGAGACGTGCGCGGCGCAAGCGCGAGGATCAGGGGAACGGGAGCGAACTCGGCGTTCGACACACGAGAAAGCTGTTCAGCGCTCTCGGCGAGGCTCAGCGCGAGGTCGATGGTCTGGGTGACCTCGTGATCGGCGTCGCACACCGTGACGCCGCTCTCGGCCATCGCGGCCGCGACGAGTTCGGTGCGCGCGTAGGCGAACGCCTCAGCGACGCTGCGCAGGACGATCGCGCGCGTCTCGGGGCGGCGCTCCGCCCACGCCGGTGCCGCCGCGGCAGCTCGCTCGAGCTGCTCACTGAGCTGCTGCGTGGTCTCGACGGAACTCCTGTGCGCACTCGACGCACCGGCGCGCACGAGTTCCCGCACGCGATCCGCGACCGCGTCGAACCATTCGCGGCCCTCGGGTGACACCGGGTCTGCGTCGGTGACACGGCGGAGGCCATGATCCCTCGGCCCCTCGGATGGCACCGGCACGGCATCCGGAAGCCCGCTCGTGCCCAGCCGCCCGTGCAACTCGCGCAACCGGCGGACGACGTAGTCGGCCGCACGCGCCTTGGCGTACGGCGTCACGACGGCGACCCGCAGACGGATGCCGCCCACGCTGCGCTTGACCGCCGCGGCAGCGGCCGGGGCGACGCCGTGTCTGAACTCGTGCTCGAGCGATCGCAGAGCGCCTCGCATCCGGGCAAGACGCCACGCGAAGGCGTGCTCGTGAACGAGGTAGCTGGCGAGAACGATGCGAACCCCGACGAGTCGCGCGGGCGAGAGCGCCCAGTCGAGCATCCGCTGCAGGTTGCCGAAGACCACGGCGGGGTCGGCGAGCGCTCGAGGCTGCCAGCGATGGAGACGGGCGGTGTCACCCTCGTCAACGAGCTCATCGGCGTGCGCCAGGCGAATCGTGAGCGGCGCACCGCCGCGGGCGCGACGATCCTCCGCCCAGGTCACGAGCCGCTGCAGAGCGGCGAACGACTCGGCGTACTCCAGGGGCAGCGTGAGTGCCGCGGACAAGCGCTCGTTCTCGGGGCGATCGAGAAGGCGGAGAACGATCGCGAGGGTGAGGTCGAGATCCCGATACTGGTCGACTTCAAAGATGAGCTGCGTCTCGGTGGAGCGCGCGAGCTGTGCGAGGTGAGCGAGGCGCTCGACCTCGCGCGAGACGATCCGCTCGCGGGCGGCGCTGCCGAGCCCTCCGTTGCCGAGACGCGCGACGGCAGAGAGCGACAGCGCCACCGAGGCAGCGCCGGTCTCTGCCACGAGCTGCTCCACGAGCGCGAGTTGAAGATCGGCCTGGCGATTGCCGATCGCGCGCACACCGACGGGTGCGGCGATGGGGCGAAGCCCGCCGATCGCTCCGTACTCGAGCCACCGCTTCTCGAATCCCTCATCGAACGACACGACAAGCGGATTTAGGTAGTGCCTCACCACTCGACGACCGAACCACGCCCCGACGGAGGGAAGGACCGGGGCGAAGCCCGCACCAAGGGCCAGCTCGAAGTAGACGCGAAACGGAACCCTCAGCTGCTCGAACTCGCCGTCCCGGCCGAGCGCGTGCGACAGCCTGCTGACACTCGACGCCGCCGCGCGATCGCTATCGGGCCGCATCACATCGTCGGCGAGTGCGACGAGAAACTCGAGGCCACCGGGTTGATCGAGCAGGCCCAGCAGTCGAACACGTGCCCGCGACCCCTCGTCATCCCCGGCGAGAAAGTCGTTCGCGTCGTGCGCTGCGAGCCAGCCGCTCACGGCGCGCTCCCAGTCGACGGCACCGCTCGGATCGATCGGCGCGGTGCCGACCGTGTCGGGGTTTGCCGCACGCAGCTGCGCCGAAGCTACCTCGAGGGTGCGATCGTCGGCATGACCGGCGCCGACGTGTCCGGTGGCGTGCATCCTTCGAGAGTACGTCGGGTTTGCCGAGAGAAAGCTGGCGATAGTCTGAGTGCGTGACAAAGCAACGAAGCGTCGTCATCGTCGGTGGCGGGCACAACGGACTCGTCGCTGCGGCGTATCTCGCCAAGGCAGGCATCGCCGTGACCGTGCTCGAGAAGCTCTCGCACGTCGGTGGAGCAGCGGTCTCGGCCCAGGCGTTCGAGGGGGTCGACGCCAACCTCTCTCGTTACTCCTACCTGGTGAGTCTCTTGCCGCAGCGCGTCATCGACGACCTCGGCCTCGAACTCACCCTCGCGCGCCGACGCTACTCGTCGTACACACCCGTGCCCGACGGCGACGGCGGCTTGCTCGTCGACACGGGCGATGCCTTGGCGACAGCGGAGTCGTTCGCCGCACTCGGCGCAGAGGGCGACGCGGATGCCTGGGGCCGGTTCTACGACGGCACCGGTCGTCTCGCGAGGGCCCTGTTCCCCACTCTGACCGAACCGCTCCTCACCCGCAGCGAGGCCCGCGAGGCCGTCGGCGACGACGTGCTGTGGAACGCCATCATCGAGCGCCCCATCGGGGAGACGATCGAGGCGACCTTCGAGAACGATCTCGTGCGCGGTGTTGTGCTCACCGACGCCCTCATCGGCACGTTCTCGCCCGCACACGACCCCGAGCTGCACGCGAACCGCTGCTTTCTCTACCACGTCATCGGCGGCGGCACGGGCGACTGGGATGTTCCCGTCGGCGGCATGGGCGCCGTCTCCGGTGAGCTCGCTCGCGCGGCCCGCCTCGCCGGGGCGACGATCGTCACGGATGCGGAGGTCACCCGAATCGACCCCGCCACGGGCGAGGTGCACTATCGGCACGACGGTGCCACTGTCGTCGCGACGGGGGACCGCGTGCTCGCGGGGGTCGCACCGAGCGTGCTCTCGAGGCTCATGGATGCGCCGGTCGCCGATATCGCTCAGGGCACCCACACTTTGCCGGGAGCCCAGGTCAAGGTCAACCTCGTGCTGTCCCGCCTCCCGGGGCTGCGCGACACGAGCCTCGACCCTGCCGCCGCCTTCGGCGGAACCTTCCACATCAACGAGACGTACCGACAGCTGCAACAGGCGTTCGAGTCCGCGAGCTCCGGTGAGCTGCCGAGCCCCCTCCCCGCGGAGATCTACTGTCACTCGCTCACCGATCCCAGCATCCTGTCGCCCGAGTTGCAGGCCGCCGGTGTGCAGACCCTCACGGTCTTCGCGCTGCACGTGCCGCACGCGCTCATCGCCGAAACCGACCCGAACTCGGCCGAGCACGCCGCATGGCGCGATCGAGTCCAGGCGGCCGTCATCGCCTCGCTCGACTCTGTGCTCGCTGAGCCGATCGAGAGCGTGCTCATGACGGATGCCCACGGTCGCCCCTGCATCGAGACGAAGACGACCCTCGATCTCGAGGCCGCCCTCGACCTGCCCGCCGGCAACATCTTCCACGGGGGGCTCGACTGGCCGTTCGCCGAAGACGATGCGGACCTGTCGACCCCCGCCGCCCGCTGGGGCGTCGCCACCGCGTTCGAGCGGGTGCTGCTGTGCGGATCGGGGGCACGCCGTGGCGGTGCCGTCAGCGGAATCGGCGGACACAACGCGGCCATGGCGGTGCTGGAAAGCCTCTGACGGTAAACTTTCCCCACCGGACACGACCGGGAGGTGCGCCGATGGCCGGATTCGACCCCTTCGCCAACCAGGGCGGCCCGGCGGCGTGGGATCCTGACCACCGCGACGACTCTCGTGAGCTCGCCGACCGATTGCTCGATCAGGTCGACGACGACGCCATCCAGCAAGAACTCGTCGCGACCACTGAGTCGCACGACGACCCGATCGCCGACGATCCGCACTTCTCCCCCGAGTTCACCGACTGACTCTCGATCTCGATACGCGCCTTATCCCGACGGCCGAGACGGCCGTCGGCGCTGGCGCCGGCGGCGATGGCCAGAAATGGCCATCGCTCCGTGCCGAGGCGCGCGCCACCGTGCAGAATGGTCACATGGCTATCGGCATTCTCACGGGTGGGGGCGACGCGCCCGGCCTCAACGCTGTCATCCGCGGGGTCGTGCTCACGGGAGTGCAGGTTCACGGCCTCGACTTCATCGGCTTCCGTGACGGCTGGAAGGGCATCCTCCACGAGGACTACGCCCCGCTGACCCGCCACGACATCCGCGGAATCAGCAAGCTCGGCGGCACGATCATCGGCACGAGCCGTACGAACCCCTTCGAGCACGGCGGCATCGAACGGGTGCGCGAGGTCTTCGACAAGATCGGCGTCGATTCGCTCATCGTCATCGGGGGTGAGGGAACGCTCGCCGCGACCAAGGCGATGGCCGACCTCGGCCTACCCGTCGTCGGCGTGCCCAAGACCGTGGACAACGACCTCGACGGCACCGACTACACCTTCGGCTTCGACACGGCCGTGGAGATCGCCACCGAGTCGATGGACCGGCTGCGCACCACGGGCGACGCGCACGGCCGCTGCATGATCGCCGAAGTGATGGGTCGCCACGTCGGCTGGATCGCCCTGCACTCGGGGATGGCCGCGGGCGCGCACGCCATCCTCATCCCCGAGGTCAAGACCTCGATCGAGCAGGTCTGCGACTGGGTCACGAGCGCGAAGGACCGCGGCCGCGCGCCCCTCGTCGCCGTCGCCGAGGGCTTCTCTCTCGAGACCATGAAGGATGTGCACGCCGAGCGCGGTTTCGACGAGTTCGGGCGTCCCCGCCTCGGGGGCATCGGCGAAGTGCTCGCACCCATGATTCAGGAGCGCACCGGAATCGAGACCCGGGCGACGACACTCGGACACATCCAGCGCGGCGGAACCCCCACCGGCTACGACCGCGTGCTCGCGACCCGCTTCGGAATGGCCGCGCTCCAGACCGTGATCGACGAGAAGTGGGGTCGCATGGTCGCGCTGCGCGGCACCGAGATCATCGACGTCGCGCTCGATGACGCGCTCGGAAAGCTCAAGACGGTGCCGCAGGAGCGCTACGACGAGGCGCGTCTGCTCTTCGGCTAGGGGCGAGCGACAGCATCCGCCCGCAGCACCCGTCGCCGCGTGCCCGCCGCCCGTGCGGCCTCGCCTAGGGTGAAGGTATGTTCCGAGCCATCCGCGTAGACGAGCCCGCCGACAACCAGCCCAACGTGTTCATCGTCGAGGATCTCACGCTCGACGCCCTCATGGCGGGCGACGTGACGGTCGACATCGAGTACTCCGGCATCAACTACAAAGACGGAATGGCGCTCGGCGGCCGGCCCGGCATCATTCGCGAGTACCCGCTCATCCCCGGCATCGACCTCGTCGGCATCGTGTCGTCGTCGGAGCACCCCGGCTGGCAGGCGGGCGACCGCGTGCTCGTCAACGGCTACGGTCTCGGTGAGACGCATCACGGCGGGCTCGCCGAGAAGGCGCGCGTGCCCGGCGATTGGCTGGTGCGGGTTCCGGATGCCATCAGCAACCGCCGCGCGGCCGCGATCGGCACGGCGGGCCTCACCGCGATGCTCTCGATCCTCGCCCTCGAGGAGCTGAACGTGCTGCCCGAGCCGGGCTCGACGACCGACGTGCTCGTGACGGGAGCGAGTGGCGGCGTCGGATCGATCGCCATCGCGCTGCTCGCCCACCGCGGGAACGAGGTCACGGCATCCACCGGTCGCCGCCACGAGGCCGAGTACCTGCTGGGTCTCGGCGCGACCACGATCATCGGTCGCGACGAGCTCAACCGGCCCGGCAAGCCGCTGGGCGGTGAGCGCTGGGCAGCGGCGATCGATGTCGTGGGCGGTGTGACGCTCGCCAACGTGCTCGCACAGATCAACCGCGGGGGCGCCGTGGCGACGTGCGGTCTTGTCGAGAGCACGGCGCTGCCGACAACAGTGCTTCCGTTCATCCTGCGTGGCGTCACGCTCACCGGAATCAACTCGGTCTACGCCTCGCACGAGGTGCGGGTGGATGCCTGGGATCGTCTCGCCCGCTATCTCGACCTCGGCCTGCTCGACTCGATGACCAGCGAGATCACGCTCGGCGAGGTCGAGGACTTCGCTCCGAGGATTCTCGCGGGCGAGGTGCGCGGGCGCACGGTGGTGAACGTGCGGCGCTAGCCGACCACGCCGACTATCGGCGCTGTGCGAGGTGCGCGACGAGCGCCCCGATGAGGGCCTCTTCGGTGAGCTCCTCAGCGATGACGTCGATCTCGATGCCGAGAGCGCGAGCATCGAATGCCGTGCGCGGACCGATCGCGGCGACGAGGGTGTCAGCCGGCAGCGGGGAGAGCTGGTCGCGCACCTGCTTGGCCACTGACCCCGACGTCACCAGCACTGCCCCGATGGTGCCCTCCGCGACGCCGCTGCGAACCTCGTCGGGCACGGAAATTCCCACGGTGCGATACGCGACCACGGTTTCGGCGTGGAGGCCGAGAGACCGGGTGACTCCCTCGAGTTCGATCCACGGAGCCTCGGGGCTCAGAATGAGCACGCGCGACCCGCGCTCCACGCTCCACTTCTCGATGAGGTTCTCCGCGGACTGGTCGCCCGCGAGCGTGAAGTCGACCGGGTATCCGCCCAGCCGCAACGCCGACACCGAGTTCTCGCCGACGGCGGCCAGTCTCGTGCGTGGGGGGAGATCCACGTCTTGGCTCACGAGCACATCGACCGTCGCGGCCGTCGTGATGAGCACCCAGTCGAAGTCGCCCGAGCGCAGCCGAGTCAGGGCATCCGCGAGTTCGTCGACACGGTCGGTGCTCGCGAAGTTGACCATCGGCGAGATGACCGGTTCGGCACCGTGGCCGCGCAGGCTCGCGGCGATGCTGTTGCCCCACTCGCCTCCGCGGGGTACGAGAACACGCCAGCCTGCTAGGGGACGTGACTTCTTCTGGGGCACTGTGAGTCCTCGGGTTGGTGGAATCTCACACCCATCTTGCCCCCGGGTATCCCAGGAGCCAATTTATCGAGTGGTGCTCAATACTTAGTCGTCGCTGCCGAAGATGGCCCACGCCACGAGACCGGCTACGACGAGCGTGGCCGCGGTCGCGCCGATGATCCACGGGACCGGGTTCTCCTCGTACGAGCGCGCAACCCTGTCGGCGAGCAATCTCGATTGCTTGGGAACGTTGAACTTGTCCTCGATTGCCTCAAGGGTTTCGGCCAATTCTTCGCGGGCCGCGGCGGCCCGATCTGCTGCAGTCACATCAGCCTCGATTTCTACTAGCGGTCCTGGGGCGAACGGGTGCCCTTGATGGTGTCGATATCGCGACGGATGCTGTCGATCGACTCACTGGGAACCGGGTCGCTGCCCGTCGACACCTGCACGACACCTATCCAGACGACGATCGCGCCGACGAGCAGCAGTGCACCGCCCACGATGAGAGCGGCCGCCCAGCCCGGAAGAACCACCGCGAGACCGAGAATCGCCGCCGCGACGAACACCCCCAGCGCGAAGAACAGAATCGACGCCGCGAGAGCGAAGAGGGCGACGCCGATGCCCAGCTGCTTGAGTTTGGCGAGCAGCTCGTTCTTGATCTGCTCGACCTCGGCCTTGACGAGGTCGATGACCGTGCCGGGCAGGCTGCCGAGCAGGGAGAACAGCGACCGTCGCGACGCACGCGGTTCGTCGTCTCGAAACGTTTCGGGCATGGCTACGACTTAGCGCCCGACGAACTCGACGACCCCCTGGTCGTGGTCTTCTTCGCGACAGCGCCGGCCTTGGCCGAAGACGACTTGGCCGCGGGGGTGCGCGCCGTCGACTTCGGCTTCGCGTCTCGTGAGACGAACTTCTTGGCGGTGTCGCTGACGAAGTCGACGACCTCGGGAGCCTTCTCCTTCACGAAGTCTTCAGCGGCCTGCACCTGAGTCTGCACGCCGGGGCTGTTCCAGAACGACAGCCACCCGCGCTTGATCTGCTCGTAGCGACCACGACCCGCGCGCGCTCCGAGAACGTATCCGACGCCGAGACCGAATAGCAGAATGATCTTGTTGCGCATCTATGCCTCCCGGGCAATATTGAAGAGCTACCTCCAGCGTACCGGCGTGCGCGCCAGCGATTGTAAGGGGATTCCCAGAGTCAGCCGAACCCGAGTCCGGTCGCGGCCAGCGAGGCCGATATCCGCGCGCAGAATGCGCCGCAGCGATCGTGCTCAGGGCTCAGTGCACATACTCGAGCAGGTCGTGTCCTATCGTGCGCATCGCGTCGATCACGTGCAGACGCCCCGGCAACGAGGTATCGCTGAACTGAACCGTCACCGCATAGGCCATCGCGGTGCGCGGGCCGAAAAGCACCCCCGCCTCGCTGCGCACGCCGGTGTCCGTGCCCGTCTTGTTGATCACCTGGATGCCGTGGTCGACGTGACGATGAGCGAGGGGGTCGAGCCCGAACGCGCTCGCGACGAGCGAGAGGTCCGTGCCCAGTGAGAGCCAATCGAGCACGCGCTGGCTCACCGGCTGGCTCACGAGCTGGCCGCGGGCGAGCGCGCCGAACAGCCACGCGAGTTCGGCGGTCGAGCCGACGGAGAGCTGCGGGGCGTCGTCCGGGCCGCGCTCGTCACGCACCACATCGAGCAGTGCGGTCTTTCGGATGCCGAGCGACTCTGTGCGACGTCGCACCGCTTCGAGCCCGACGTGTGCCAGCAGAACGTTCGTCGCCAGGTTGTCGCTCGCCGAGCCGACGAGGGCCGCAAGGTCGGCGAGAGGCGGGCTCGGCGCCTGCAGATGCTGCCAGATTCCGGAATCGGCCACGGCGTCGACGCTGTTCTTGTCGAGAATCTCGAGGTCACTTGAGCCGCCCTCGGCGAGACGCGCCGCGACCTCGACGAGCAGCAGCACCTTGCCGACGCTCGCGGTGGGCAACACCACCCGGTCGTCGATGGCGACGAGACCGAGCCCCGTGTTCAACTCGTTGACACTGGCCGACACGTGCGCGCCCCGGATGGCGAGATCTCCGAGTGCGACGAACGAGTTCGAGAAGCTCTCGGCCGCGGACACGCCCCTGTGACGCGGCACACGTTCTACGCGCGCGCGGTCACGTCGAAGCTCGAGGGGGTTGCCAGCTACCAAATAGTCACTCGCTCGCTCGGGTCAAGCCAGAGGGCGTCCGATACGGACACGTCAAAGGTGGCATAGAACTCGTCGAGATTGCGAACGATCTGGTTGCAGCGGAACTCGTTCGGCGAGTGCGGGTCGATCGCGAGCAGGCGGATGACCTCCTCGTCGCGCGACTTGGACTGCCACGCCTGAGCCCAGGAGAGAAAGAAGCGCTGCGCCCCGGACAGTCCGTCGATCACCGAAGGCTCTTGGCCGTCGAGGGAGATGAGGTAGGCCTTCCACGCGATTCCGAGTCCACCGAGGTCGCCGATGTTCTCCCCGATCGTCAGCGCGCCGTTGACGTGGTGCTCGGGAGTCTGCGCCGGCGCCAGGGCGTCATACTGCGCGATGAGCCTCCCCGTGAGCGCCTCGAACGCCGCTCGGTCCTCGGCGGTCCACCAGTCCTCGAGCTTGCCGTCGCCGTCGTACTTGGAGCCCTGATCGTCGAAGCCATGCCCGATCTCGTGCCCGATGACCGCACCGATCGCTCCGTAGTTCGCTGCGGCATCCCGGGTCTCGTCGAAGAAGGGGTACTGCAGGATCGCAGCGGGGAACACGATCTCGTTGAACCCCGGGTTGTAGTAGGCATTGACCGTCTGTGGCGTCATGAACCACTCATCGCGGTCGAGAGGCTTGCCGATCTTGCCCAGCTCACGGGCGAACTCGAACTCGTTGCCCGCACGCACATTGCCGAGCAGGTCGTCGGCGTCGATCTCGAGGGTCGAGTAGTCCCGCCACTTGACCGGGTAGCCGACCTTGGGGGTGAACTTCTTGAGCTTGTCGATCGCACGCTTCTGGGTGGCCTCGGTCATCCACTCGAGGCCGGTGATCGACTGGCGGTAGGCCTCGACGAGGTTGGCGACGAGGTCGTCCATCGCCGTCTTGGCGGTCGGAGGAAAGTGGCGGTCGACGTAGATCTGTCCGACCGCTTCACCCATGACGCCCTCGACGAGCGATACTCCGCGCTTCCAGCGCTCGCGAATCTGCGGTGTGCCGGTGAGGGTGCGCCCGTAGAAGTCGAAGTTGCTCTCCACGAAGTCGCTCGACAGGTACGGCGCGTGCGAGCGGATGAGCTGCCAGCGCAGCCAGTCGGTCCACTCGTCGAGCCGAGCCTCATCCAGCAGTTCGACGAGCCCCTCGACGAAGCTCGGTTGCCGCACGACGAGTTCATCGAACGCGCCGGCCGGTGCCTCGAGCGCGGTGCGCCAGCCCTCGAAGCGTGCGGCGAGCTCGCTCCACGCGCGCAGGTTGTAGGTCTTCTCGCTGTCGCGGCTGGCCACGTTGTCCCAGTGCTTCGTCGCGATCTCCGTCTCGAGTCCGAAGACCCGGCGGGCGCGCGTCTCGGCGTCGTCGAGGCCGGCGAGCGTGAACATGCGCTCGAGGAACGCGAGGTACGCCTGGCGGATGTCGGCGAACTTCTCCTCGCGAAAGTACGACTCGTCGGGCAAGCCGATTCCCGCCTGCTCGATGAAGACGAGGTAGCGCTCAGGGTTTCCGGGGTCGTTGTCGACGAAGAGCTGGAAGAAACCGCTCGTGCCCGTCTTCTCGAACCGAGCGAGCGTCGTGAGGAGCTCCTCGATGGAGGCGACCCCCTCGACCTCGTCGAGCAGAGGCGTCAGCGGTGAACCCCCCAGTTCTTCCACGCGCTCCTCATTCATGAAGCTGGAGTAGAGGTCGCCGACCCTGCGCTCGGGAGTGCCCGGCTTCGCCGACTGCGCCTCGACGATGATGTCGCGCACCGCCTCTTCCGCCGCCTCGTGCAGCGTGACGAACGAGCCGTATCGGGCACGGTCGGCCGGAATCTCGGTGCGGTCGATCCACTTGCCGTTGACGTGACGGTAGAGATCGTCCTGGGCACGGATGCTGGTGTCGAGCTCGTCGGTCTTGATGCCGGACGTGAGGGGCGTGGTCGCAGTCATGCTGACAAGCCTAAAGGCAACCCCGGATGCAAGACTGGGCCTGTGCGGAACACCGCACGACGACACGAGAAGAGCGACATGGCAGAGCAGTCCGACACCCGCGTGGGCGTCTACATCGACTTCGACAACATCGTCATCTCCCGATACGACCAGCGTCATCGGCGCGGGGACTTCCACCGCGACAACGTGCGCACCTTCGACCCGCGCAACGAGGCGGGCTCCGAGGTGGCCCGCAAGCTCGAGGACGCCACCGTCGACCTCGGCGCGATCCTCGACTACGCCTCGTCGTTCGGGCCGATCGCCGTCAACCGCGCCTACGCGGACTGGTCGGTGCCGGTGAACGCGAGCTACCAGAAGCAGCTCATCGACCGTGCTGTGGACCTCGTGCAGCTCTTTCCCGCCGTGCGGTCCATGAAGAACGGTGCCGACATCCGACTCTCGATCGACGTCGTCGAGGACCTGTTCCGGCTCGATGACCTCACGCACGTCGTGATCGTCGCGGGTGATTCCGACTACATCGCGCTCGCGCAGCGCTGCAAGGTGCTCGGCCGCTACGTCGTCGGCATCGGTGTCGCGGGCGCGACGAGCGGCGCACTCGCCTCGGCGTGCGACGAGTTCGCCGACTACGACGCGCTCCCCGGCATCGAGGCGGTCACCGCACCGTCGCCGACACCGACGGAGCAGAAGCCCTCGCGGCGTCGCGCGAAGAGCCCCCAGGATGCCGCGGCCGACCTGCTGGTGCGCGCGCTGCAGCTCGGCGAGTCCAAGACCGACGACGAGTGGCAACCGAGCGGGAGCGTGAAGAACCAGATGCTGCGCATGGACCCCGCCTTCCAGGAACGCGCCCTCGGGTTCTCGTCATTCTCGAGTTTCATCAAATCGCACGACGCCCTCGTCGAGCTCGACGAGTCCACCTCGGCACGGCGAATGCGGCTGCGAAAGAACCCGAACTAGACCGAACGCTCGAAGTGAGTAACGAACATTAAGACTCTCGACCGCGACATCCTGCGGCTCGCCGTGCCCGCGCTGGGCGCCCTCGTCGCCGAACCGCTCTTTCTGCTCACCGACACCGCACTGGTCGGGCACCTCGGCACCGACGTGCTCGGCGGCCTCTCGATCGGCAGTGCACTGCTGCAGACGATCATCGGCCTGCTCATCTTTCTCGCCTATGCGACGACTCCCGCCGTGGCGCGGCGACTCGGCTCGGGCGACCGCGCGGGAGCCATTCGCGCCGGCATAGACGGGATGTGGCTCGCCATCGGAATCGGTGCACTGCTGCTCGTGGCCGGCATGCCGACATCCGAATGGCTTGTCGGCCTCTTCGGCGCCGACCCCGCCGTGACCGCAGCCGCGCACACCTACTTCTCGGTGTCGCTGTGGGGCATTCCGGGCATGCTCATCGTCATCGCCGCGAACGGTCTCCTGCGCGGGCTGCAGGACACCCGCACACCCCTCGTCGTTGCCACCGTCGGTTTCGCAGCGAATGCCGCGCTCAACGTGCTCTTCATCTACGGGTTCGGTTGGGGTATCGCGGGATCGGCCTTCGGCACGGTGCTCGCCCAGTGGGCCATGGCCATCGTCTACATCGTCATGGCAGTGCGTGCGGCTCGTGCGGCGGGCACCACGCTGCGACCCGGACTGGCCGGAGTGCGCTCCGCGGCGGGGTCGGGCTGGTGGCTCTTCCTGCGCACGGCGAGCCTCCGAGCGGCGATGCTCGCGACGGTCTTCGTCGGCACCGGCCTCGGCGTGAGCGAACTCGCGGCCCTGCAGGTCGCCCTCACGGTCTTCTCGACGCTCGCGTTCATTCTCGACGCGCTCGCGATCGCGGGTCAGGCGCTCATCGGACACGGGCTCGGGGCGAACGACCCCGAGCGCGTGAAGCAGATCACGCGCCGCCTGATACTGCACGGCCTCGTGTCGGGACTTGCCCTCGGTGCGCTCGTGGCCGCGCTCGCTCCCGTCACGGGCTTCGTCTTCACCTCGGATGCGGTCGTGCGATCCATGATCGCGGTGACGATGTTCGTCATGGCCTTCGGACTCGCGCTCGCGGGCTACGTCTTCGTGCTCGACGGGGTGCTCATCGGCGCGGGCGACGCGAAGTATCTCGCCATAACCGGCTTCGTCAATCTGGCCATGTACCTGCCGCTGCTTCTTCTCGTGCCCCTCGCCTCCGCGGACGTCGCCCTCTACTGGCTGTGGGCCGCATTCGGCTTCGGCTACATAGGAGCCCGCGCCCTCACGCTCGGCCTCCGCGCACGAGGCGACAAGTGGATCATCACGGGTGCCACGCGCAACTAGTCTGAACCGGTGAACGTACTCCAGCAGACCGACCGAACCGTGCTCGCGTGGCGGAATGCACTGCTCGCGGTCTTCGCCCTGTGCGGGGTCGCGATGGGCGGCTGGATGGCGCGGATGCCTGCGGTCAAGCAGGCACTCGCCATCGACACCGCGCAGACCGGGCTGCTCATTCTGGGTTTGGCGGTCGGATCCATCGTGGGCCTGCTGCTTGCAGGACCGCTGTTGAGCCGATTCCCCTCGCGCACCGTCATTGCCGCGTCGATCGCCGGTATCGGTGTCGGGCTGCTTGTGGCGGGAGCGGGCACCACGCTCTCGCCCTCGTTCTGGGTGACCTATGGCGGTTTCGCCATTCTCGGCGCATCCCTCGGTGCGTGCGACGTCGCCATGAACGTCTCGGGGGCACTCAACGAACGGGCTCTCGGCAAGACCTTCCTGCCGGTGCTCCACGCGTTCTTCAGCTTCGGCGCCCTGCTCGGTGCCGGAGTGGGTGCCGTCACGGAGTTCGCTGCCCTGCCGCTGCTTGCCCACTCGGTGGTGCTCGCGGGCGCCGTGTTCCTCGTCGGCGCGCTCTACGTTCGCCACCTGCAGTCGGAGCCCGTCGGAAGCTCGCGAGCGCCCGAGTCGCGCGTCTCGCTGCGAGAGATCTGGGGCGATCCGCGCACCTACTTCATCGGACTCATCGTGCTCGGCATGGGATTCGCCGAGGGCAGCGCCAACGACTGGCTCTCGCTCGCCATGGTCGACGGGCACGGCGCCGACAACACCACGGGGGCGGTCGTGTTCGGCGTCTTCGTCGGTGTCATGACGGTGGGACGACTGGTCGGCGGTCGGGTCGTCGATCGGTTCGGTCGCGTGCTGACGCTGCAGGTGTCGTCGGGGCTTGCGGCAGTGGGTCTCGCACTGTTCATCGTCGTTCCCGACATGGTCACCGCACTCATCGGTGTCGTGCTGTGGGGGCTCGGGTCGGCTCTCGGATTTCCGCTCGGGATGTCCGCCGCCGCGGACGACCCGCGCACGGCGAGCGCGCGCGTCGGCGCGGTCGCCCTCATCGGCTACTGCGCGTTCCTCATCGGTCCGCCGACCCTGGGCCTGCTCGGCGAGCAGCTCGGCATCCTGCCGGCGCTCACCGTGGTGCTCGCTCTCATCGTCGTCGCCGGTCTCGCGTCACCGGGCGCGCGCCAGCCTCTCGGTGATTGAGGAGGTCGCGCAAAGCCTTGCCGGTCGAGGAGCGCGCTGGAGCATAGAGCGAAGGCAATTTCTTGCCTTCGCGGCGACGCCAGCGCCGACGCCCGTCCCGGGCGTCGGTCAGACCTCAGTCGTCAAGCACGAAGGTCACCTCGAGCACGACGTGCCACTGCGTGATCGCGCCGTCGGCAACCTCGACCTTCTGCTCCTTGACCCATGCGCCGCTCACATTGCGCAGGGTCTTGTGAGCCCTTGCGACTCCTGCGGCGATCGCATCGTCGAATGACTTCGCCGAACGAACGCTGAGGGTGGTGACTCTCGCTACCGATGCCATGATGTCTCCTTTGGTCGTCGTTGGAGGCAGAGCCTACCCCCGGCTCCGGGGAGAACTCCAGGCTCCAGTACGCTCGAAGAGTGCGTCTCGTCATTGCCCGGTGTTCCGTCGACTATGCGGGTCGCCTGAGCGCACACCTTCCGCTCGCCACGCGACTGCTGCTGCTCAAGGGCGACGGCAGCGTGCTCGTGCACTCCGACTCGCTCAGCTACAAACCGCTCAACTGGATGAGCCCGCCATGCACCCTCACCGTGCTCGAGCCCGACGACGACGAGCGCGAGACCGGCGTGAGCGAGATCTGGAAGGTCATGCACGTCAAGACCGCCGACCTGCTCGTCATCTCGGTGCATGAGATCCTCCACGACTCGGTGCACGAGCTCGGCATCGACCCTGGCCTGCAGAAGGACGGCGCCGAGTCCGAGTTGCAGCGGCTCGTAGCGGAACAGCTCGAGGAGGTGCTCGGCGCGGGCCACCGACTGATACGACGCGAGTACCCGACCGCCATCGGGCCGGTCGACATCCTCGCGACGGATGCGCAGGGTCACACGGTTGCCATCGAGATCAAGCGCCGCGGAGACATCGACGGGGTCGAACAGCTCACCCGCTACCTCGAGCTGCTGGGACGCGACCCCCTGCTGGCACCCGTGACAGGTATCTTCGCGGCGCAGGAGATCAAGCCTCAGGCGCGCACGCTCGCCACCGACCGTGGAATCCGCTGCCTCACACTCGACTACGACGCCCTGCGCGGGCTCGATGACCCGCACCTGCGACTGTTCTGATCGTTGGAGCGCGGTAGTCTCGATTGCGTGAAACCGTGGAGCTGTGTGCTGTTCGACCTCGACGGGACGATCGCCGACTCGGCCCCGGGAATCACCGCATCGCTCGCCCACATGTTCGAGGCGCTCGGTCGGCCCGTGCCGACACCAGAGGAGTTGCGCGCGTGGGTCGGGCCGCCCATCCTCGACTCGTTCCGCGACGCCGGCATGAACCACACCGAATCGCAGCAGGCCCTCGCCATCTACCGTGAGCACTACCTGACCAGCGGCAACGGCCACAGCCCCATCTTCCCCGACATTCCGCTCGTGCTGCGGCGCCTGCACGAGGAGGGCATGCCGATCGCCCTCGCCACCTCGAAGCCCGAGTTCCCGGCATCCGTCATTCTCGATCACGGCAACCTGACTCAGTACTTTCGTGTGATCTCGGGGTCGTCGATCGACGAGGTCAAGAGCACCAAGCAGGCCGTCGTCACGGAGGCGCTCGATCGGTTCCGGATTCTCGGCGTGGACCTGTCGAACCCGATCATGATCGGGGACCGGTTCTACGACATCGAGGGCGCAGCGGCCAACGGCGTGCCGACGATCTTCGTTCGCTGGGGCTACGGCTCGCCGACGGAAGAGGTGGGCGCGCTGAACGTCGTATCGGAGCCGACCGAGCTTCTGCCGTTGCTGCTGCCCTAGCTGCTCGCGTCGAGGGTGCGCCGACCACTAGTGTGTCGGCATGGACTCAGCGTTGACCACCATCGGACTTCCGGTCGCCCTCGGCATCATCATGTTCGGGCTCGGCCTCTCACTCACGATCGCGGACTTCGCCCGCGTCGGCAAGCACCCGAAGGCGGTGATCATCGCTCTCCTCTGCCAGCTCGTGCTGCTGCCCGCCGTCTGCTTCGGGCTCGTGCTCGCATTCGGCCTGCCGCCGATTCTCGCGGTCGGCATGATGCTGCTCGCGGCCTCGCCCGGCGGCACCACGGCGAACCTCTACAGTCACCTCTTCCGCGGGGACGTCGCCCTCAACATCAGCCTCACCGCGCTCAACTCGGTCATCGCCGTCGTCACCCTGCCGATCATCACGAACCTCGCGATCGCCTACTTCATGCCCGGCGACACCACGCTGGGCCTGCAGTTCGAGGAGGTCGTCAAGGTCTTCGCCTACGTGCTGCTCCCCGTCGTTCTCGGCATGCTCATCCGCCGGTGGAAGCCCGGTTTCGCGGATGCCATGGACAAGCCCGTGCGCATCGCCTCGGTCATCATCCTCGTCGTCGTCATCGGCGGCGCCGTGGCGACGAACTGGCAGATCCTGGTCGACAACTTCGGTGCTCTCGCGATCATCACGATCCTGTTCTGCATCATCAGCCTCACGGTCGGATACTTCGTTCCGCGACTCTTCGGCGTGCGCCGGGCGCAGTCGATCGCGAGCGGCTTCGAGATCGGCATCCACAACTCGACCCTCGCGATCGTCATCGCGCAGACGGTGCTCGGCTCGCTCGACTACGGTCTGCCCGCGGCGGTCTACGGCGTGCTCATGTTCTTCGTCGCGGCGGCGTTCGGCTTCGCGGTGCTGAGGCGGGTCGCCGCGAAGGACGAGGAAGAAGCCCCCGTCGCGAGCTAGGCGCCGATGCCGAACTGCTCGCGCAGGGCGAGCTTCGCGGCGAGCCATCCGTTCACGCCGTGCACGGCGGGACCGGGTGGTGTCGCTGACGAGCAGAGGTAGACACCCTTGACAGGGGTGCGCCACGGCGTGTTCGAGACGACGGGGCGCTTGAGGAGCTGGCCGAGGGTGAGCGCGCCACTGTAGATGTCGCCGCCCACGTAGTTCGGGTTGTACTCGGCGAGCTCAGCGGCAGACATCGCATGCGAGGCGAGAACCCGGTCGCGGAACCCCGGGGCGAACCGCTCGATCTGCGCGGTGACCGCCTCGGTGACGTCTCTCGTCGATCCGCTGGGCACGTGCGTGTACGCCCACAGCACGGCCTTGCCCGCGGGCGCTCTCGAGTCGTCGAGCACGCTCGGCTGGGTCACGAGCACGAACGGATGCTCGGCATGCTGCCCGCGAGCGACCGCGTTCTCGGCGAGGGCGATCTCACCGCGTGTGCCGCCGAGGTGCACGGTCGGCGCGTGCGCGACATCGGCACTGGCCCACGGCACGGGGCCGTCGAGCGCGAAGTCGACCTTGGCCACGCCCGTGCCGAAGCGGTAGCGGTCGATCGCGCGTCGGTAGCGGGAGGGAACGTCGGCGGTGAGCAGCAGGCGTGGATCGGTCGCGAGCAGCGTCGCCCGAGCGGGAGGCAGCTCGGCGAGCGAGCGGATGCGTCGGCCGGTCTTCACCCGACCGCCGTGCGCCTCGAGGTCGGCGACGAGGGCATCCGCGAGCGCCTGCGAGCCACCCCGGGGAAACGGCCATCCGCCCGCATGAGCGTGGGCGGCGAGCAGCAGACCGGCGCCTGCCGGGGCGAGGGATGGCGACGGTCCCGCAGCGTGCGCGATCGCGCCGCTCAGGAGAGCGGGCGCAGCGTCCTCCGCGAAGCGCAGATTCCAGAGTCGAGTTCCCTGCTCCAGGGCACGCACGCCGAAACGCGCCGCGGTGATCGGATGGCGGGGCAGCCGCAGCAGCTGGTTTCCGGTGAAGTCGACGACACCGTCGATCCCGCGCACAAGGGGTTCAAGCATCCGTCGCCACGCCGCACCGTCCCGCCCGAGGCCGTCGACGGTTCGGTCGAGGTCACGCCAGGCGACGACCGCTTCGCCGCCATCGAATGGATGCGAATAGGAGGCTTCGGGCACGATCCAGTCGACGCGGTCGGCGATGCCGGTCTCGCGGAAGAACGGCGATGTGGCCACGGCCGGGTGCACCGCTGAGCACACGTCGTGACGAAAGCCGGGCAGGGTGAGTTCGTCGGTGCGGATGCCGCCGCCGACCGTGTTCGATGCCTCCAGCACGAGCACCGACAACCCCGCCCGCGCTGCGGTGACGGCGGCGGCGAGACCGTTGGGTCCGCTGCCGACGACGATGACGTCGGGGGTGTCGTTCACGACTCGATCACGCTCTCATTCTGACAGCGCGGCTCTAGGCTTCGTCTATGGCCGAGTCGATGCGTGCAGACGTGTGGGTGTGGGCGGTGCGCGTCTACCCGACCCGCTCTGCCGCCACCGCCGGCTGCCGCGCCGGACACGTGCGGGTCAACGGCGACCGTGCGAAAGCGGCGCAGCCGGTGCGCATCGGCGACGAGGTGCGCGTGCGTCGCGACGGCCATGAGCGCACCCTCGTCGTGCGCGGACTGATCGCCAAACGCGTGTCGGCGGCGATCGCGGCCGAGAACTACACCGACCTCACACCGCCGCCCCCGCCCAGGGTGGAACGACCCACGGTGGCGGTGCGGGATGCCGGGGCCGGGCGTCCCACGAAGCGCGACCGGCGAGAGTTGGAGAGGCTGCGCAGGCGCGCGCCCGAGCGCTAGGAGCGAACGAGCCTTGCGATCGCCGCGGACGCCTCATGAAGCTTCTCCTCGGCGACGGAACCACCCTGACGCGACGCCTCGGCGACGCAGTGGCCGAGGTGGTCGTCGAGCAGCTGCAGCGCCACGGTCTCGAGCGCCTTCGTCGCGGCGGAGATCTGGGTGAGGATGTCGATGCAGTACTCGTCTCCCTCGACCATTCTCTGCACGCCCCGAACCTGGCCCTCGGCACGGCGAAGCCGCTTGAGAATGGCTTCTTTGTCGTCGACGTAGCCGTGCGCCATGATGCTCCTTCGGTTTCACTCGAGTATACCCCCATGGGGTATAGTCTTTGCTCATGAGCGCCGACAAGCATGACCACCACGACCACGCCGGTCACGAAGGCCACACGACCCACGAGCACGCTGGTCACGATCATTCGAGCCACGAGCACCACGAGCACCACGAGCACCACGACCATGCGGGGCACACCGGTCACGACCACTCGGGCCACGAGCATCACGATCATTCCGCGCACGCCGGACATGACCACTCCGCGCATGACCACCACGCCGGTCACATGGGTCACAGCGGCCACGCGGGCCACGCGGGCCACGGCGATCATGTCGGCCAGTTCCGCCGCCTGTTCTGGATCATGCTCGTCATCGCCATCCCGGTCGTGGCCCTCAACCCCATGTTCGCCTCACTGCTCGGCTACTCACTGCCCGACATCCCGGGCCTGAACTGGGTCTCGCCGGTTCTCGGCACCGTCATGTTCGTCTGGGGCGGTCGCCCCTTCCTCACCGGCGCGGTCGATGAGATCCGGGCGCGACAGCCCGGCATGATGCTGCTCATCGGCCTCGCGATCACGGTCGCGTTCATCGCCTCCTGGGGGGCGAGCCTCGGCATCCTCGACCACCACCTCGACTTCTGGTGGGAGCTGGCGCTGCTCATCGTCATCATGCTGCTCGGCCACTGGATCGAGATGCGCTCGCTCGCGCAGACCTCGAACGCGCTCGACTCGCTCGCTGCGCTGCTTCCGGATGCTGCCGAGCGGGTCGACGGGGACACCGTCACGAGCGTCCCCCCGTCCGAACTGCGCGTGGGCGATGTCGTTTTGGTTCGACCTGGCGGACGCGTTCCCGCCGACGGCGAGATCGTCGACGGCCAGGCAGCCGTCGACGAGTCCATGATCACCGGAGAATCGCGCCCGGTGCACCGCGAAGCCGGAGACAGCGTCGTCGCGGGAACGGTGTCGACCGACTCGGCCCTGCGCGTGCGCGTGGGCGCGGTCGGCGATGACACGGCGCTGGCGGGCATCCGTCGCCTGGTCGCCGCCGCCCAGAGCTCCTCGAGCCGCGCCCAGCGACTCGCCGACCGCGCCGCGGGCTGGCTGTTCTGGTTCGCGCTCGGCGCGGGCGTCATCACGGCGATCGCGTGGACTGTCTTCGGCAGCCCGGACGACGCCGTCATGCGCACGATCACGGTGCTCGTCATCGCGTGCCCGCACGCGCTGGGACTCGCGATCCCGCTCGTCGTGTCGATCGCCACCGAGCGGGCGGCACGCGCCGGGGTGCTCGTGAAAGACCGCCTCGCCCTCGAAGCCATGCGCCAGGTCGACACCGTGCTCTTCGACAAGACCGGAACCCTCACCAAGGGAGCGCACGCGGTCACCGAGATCGTCGCGGTCGACGGCCACACTCAGGACGAGGTGCTCGCCCTCGCGGCGTCGGTCGAGGCCCCGAGCGAGCACCCGCTCGCGCGCGCGATCGTTCGCGCCGCCGAGGAGCGCGGACTCGCCCTGCAGAAGATCACCGGATTCCATGCCGTGCCCGCCGAGGGCGTCATGGCGAACATCGGCGACGCGCATGTTGCCGTGGGTGGCCCGGGCCTGCTGGCGTCGCACGGGGGAACGGCGCTGGCCGAGTCCCCGGCGCTGGCCGCGACGGGCGCGACCGTGCTCCACGTCATGAAGGGCCACGCCGTCGTCGGAGCGCTCGCCCTCGCCGACGAGGTTCGCCCCGAATCTCGCGCGGCGATCGACGCCCTGCACGAACGAGGCGTCACCGTCGTCATGATCACGGGGGACGCGGAGGAGGTGGCGGCGTCCGTCGCCTCCGATCTCGGAATCGACCGCGTCTTCGCGGGCGTCAGGCCCGAGTACAAGGCGGCGAAGGTCGCCGAGCTGCAGGCCGAGGGTCGCACGGTCGCGATGGTCGGCGACGGCGTCAACGATGCTCCAGCGCTCGCGGCAGCCGATGTCGGCATCGCGATCGGAGCGGGCACGGATGTCGCGATCGCCTCGGCGGGGGTGATCCTCGCCAGCGACGACCCCCGCTCCGTGCTCTCGGTCATCGAGCTCTCGCGCGCGAGCTACCGCAAGATGCAGCAGAACCTGTGGTGGGCGGCGGGCTACAACCTGCTGTCGGTTCCGCTCGCGGCCGGCGTGCTCGCACCCATCGGCTTCGTCATGCCGATGTCGGTGGGTGCGCTGCTCATGAGTGCGTCGACGGTCGTCGTCGCGCTCAATGCACAACTGCTGCGACGGCTCGATCTGTCGCCGGAGCGACTCGCCGCTTGAGCCGGGTGGTTTCGAGACGGCCGACTGCGTCGGCCTCCTCAACCAGCAATGCCGTGCAGGACTTGGTGGTTGAGGAGGCCGAAGGCCGTCTCGAAACCAGCTCTCCCGCTACTCGATCAGGTCTCCACCCTCGACGGTGATCTTGTACTCGGTGCCGTCGACCTCGGTGAGGTCGACGGTTGCCTCATACCTGAGTCCCGTCGCGGGGTCGGTGAGCACGCAGTCGAGGTGCTGGCCCTCGACGAGCTCGACATCCTCGACGCCGCAGTCCACGCTCGGGCGCGAGCCGACGGTCTGCTCGAAAACATCCTCGGCCTGTGTGGCGATCGTCGAGGCGGGCACCGTATAGGTCAGTGAGCCTGAGAAGGTGCATCCGGTCAAAGCCCCGAGTGCCAGTGCTGCCGTCGCTGCCAGGCTTGTCACGCGTTGGATCATGTGGTCCTGTCCCCCTTTATGGTCACAGCACAGCTTAGTGTTCGATAGCCCGAGGCGAGTGCCGGATCGTGTCGGTTCGCCCGTGTCGCGAATTGTCGGCGCAGTGGGCTGGTTCACGATGCTCGCGAGGTGCATCATGGCAGGCACCGGCTGAGGGTTCGGCCGCCCGCAGAAGAGAGGTTGGCCCCGTGGCGTCGATTCTCATTGTCGGGGCGGATGCCGGTGGCAACGTTCCCCCCGCGCTCGCCATTGCAACCGAGGCTTCCCGCCGCGGGCACTCGGTGACTCTCGCCGGGCACGGAAGCCGCGCCGCCCCCGCCCTCCCGAGCGGCATCGAGCTGCTCCCGCTCGATTCGCTCGCGGGCCACGACATGACCCGCGCGATCGGCCGGTTCGGTCAGATGCGCGCCCTGGGGCGGATGGGAACCGACCGGCCCCTCGCTCGCGAGGTCGCCGCGCTCATCGCCCGGCGACAGCCCGACGCGGTCGTCATCGACTGCATCATGATGTCGTCCCTCCGGGCCTCGCTCGCGAGCGGTGTGCCCACCGCGGCGCTCTTCCACACGTTCGGCGCCTTCATGCTGAACGCGGTGCGCCCACCCCTCAACCTCGTCTCCGCCGCGCTCGGGGTTCCGGCGGGGCGGATCTGAGCTGATGCCCGTGCCCGTATCCTGCCGACCGACCGCGAGCTCGACCCCGCGGGCAGCACAACGTCGAGGATCGACTTCGACTGGGTCGGCACGATCGAACAGGGCACGCCACCCGCTCCTCGCGCTGCTCAGGAACCACCGCTCGTGCTGGTCTCACTGAGTTCGGCCTGGGCTCCGGGACAGGCGGATGTCTACCGCCGAGTCGTCGAAGCGCTCACGGCTCTTCCGGTGCGCGCGATCGTGACGACCGGGGGCGCCCAGCTCGAGGGTGACCTGCGCTCGACCGCGAACGTCGAGGTGCGCGAGCGTGTCCCACATGCCGAGTTGCTGCCGCACGTCGACCTCGTGATCGGCCACGGCGGGCACTCCACGACCCTGAAGACGCTCGCCCACGGCGTGCCCCTGCTGATCCTGCCGATCAACCCGATGTCCGATCAGTCCCTCACGGGCCGCACTATCGAGCGACACGGACTCGGGCGCACGCT
Source organism: Cryobacterium sp. (assembly GCA_019638935.1). Lineage (GTDB taxonomy): Bacteria > Actinomycetota > Actinomycetes > Actinomycetales > Microbacteriaceae > Terrimesophilobacter. The sequence goes on along the minus strand of JAHBSW010000035.1, from coordinate 3,493 downwards.
GCCGCGCACCGCATCCGTCGCCGCTCTGCGCGCAGCGGTGACCGCTGTGCTCGAGGACGGGGCGACCCGAGACGCCGCCTCCGCGACCGGCGAACGGCTCCGTGCCCAGAACGGGGCGGCATCCGCGGTCGACCTGATCGAAACGCGCTGCCACCTCGGGTGAGAGCCCGCAGTCGAGAGCGGCCGTGGCTTCCGGACGCCCGCCGGCCCACGGCTCCGTCTTTCCGCAGCGTGCTCGGACTGCGAGAATAATCGCATGTCGGCGCCCGACAGCGAGCGAAGCCTTCGAGGCCTGCTCCGGGATGCCGACGCGGAGCACTTCGTCGGTCGGGAGGCCGAGCTCGATGCCGTGACCGAGCTGCTCGATGCCGACACCCCGAGTCGCATCCTCTTCGTGCACGGCACGGGAGGGATCGGCAAGTCGGCACTGCTGCGTGCCGCCTCGCGACTCGCCGAGCAGGCCGGGTTCGTGATCGAGGCGCACGATGCGCGCACCCTCCAGGGCGGGCTCGAGGACATCCTGCTGCAGCTGGCGGGCACCGAGCCCGGGCCGCGCTTTCTCGTGCTCGACGAGATCGACCACCTGCGCTCGATGCTTGCACCCCTGCGCGACGCTCTGCTGGATCGACTGCCGCAGAGCGCCCGGATCGTGCTCGCGGGTCGAAGCGAGCCGGAGCAGTCCTGGCGTGCGGGCGGGCTGCCGAGCATCCTGATCGATCTTTCGCTCGGCCCGCTCGCGGACGACCGGGCAGACCTGTTCCTCACCCAGCGCGGAATCGTCGACCCCCAGCGCCGCGCGCAGATCGTCACCTGGGCGCGGGGGTATCCGCTGGCGCTCACCGTGGCGGCGAGTGCACAGGGCGGGCGCCTCGACGTGGGACTTGAGGCGCACCTGGAGGAGAGGCTGACGGCGTGGCTTGCCGGTCACTCCCTGGTCAACATCGACCGCGAGGTGCTGGAAGTGGCGGCGATCGCCCGGATCGTGGACGGCAGGCTGCTCGCCGCCGCGCTGCCCGGCAGGAACACCCGCGAACTGCTGCGTCGCCTGCAGACTCTTCCCGTCATGCAGACCCTCGGCTGGGGCAGTTCGATGCACCCGGTGCTCGCCGACGCGATCCGAACGCGGGTCAAGACGACCTCACCGAACCGGTATCGGCAGCTGGTACGGAGGATCGCCGAGCACCTGGCCACACGAGCCCGGCTCGGTGATATGGATGCCCTGGTCGAACTGTCGCTGCTGATCGAGGACCCCGACTATCGTCGGGCCATCTCGAACGAGCCGAGCCGAACCTTCTACGCCGACAGACCCCGCGCGGGCGAGTTCGAGGAGTTCGGTCGTGCACAGGGTTTCGACCGTGGCGCGGACTGGGCCGAGCTTCGTGCCTGGCGCGAGCGCGGCACCGAGTTCGTGCTGCGTCGGGCGGATGGCTCCGTGATGCTCTGGGTCTGCCTGATCGCGATCTCCCAGCTGCGCGACCCCGGCCCGATCGCGGGGAGTCAGCTTGCGGCGGCGATCCGAGTCGGGGCCTCGCCGAGTCGGGCCTTCGCCACGGTCGCGCTTTTCGCCGACGGCACCGTCGAGGAGCACGAGGAGGTGTCGCGGCTCGCCAGTGGCGCGTTCATGCGGCACGCGGGAGTGCCGGATCTCGAGCTGATCCTCATGAGCTTTCCGGAGCCGGATCGACGCCCCGGTCCCAGCGCCATCGACAGCTACGAGCTCAGCGATGTCGGCACGCACAGCGTTGCGGTGTCCGACTTCCGCCCGCACGGCGCGGTCGGTTTCGTCGAGGCGATCGTGCTCGCCGAACAGGGCTTCGCGCCGCACGAGCCGGGGGGCGCAGAACTGCTCGCCGCACGCACCGACCCCGGGCAGCAGGAAAGGCTGCGCGCCCTGCTCGACGGGGTGTTCGGCGACTCAGCGGACGATCGTCGGCTGCGCGCGGTGTTCGAGGCCGCCCACTTCGGCCCGCGGAGGAGCGAAGCTGCTCTGCTGGAGGAGTTCCACGTCGGTCGCTCCACCTGGTACCGGATGCTTCGCACCGCCCGCGAGCGCGTGCTCGCCCACCACTGAGGGGCCGCACGCCGGGCGGTCCCACACCGGTCTCAACCTCATCCGGAGCCGTCGTCTGCGCTTGTGCCTCCGGTCGCGCTGCGGAACCGTTTAACCATGAGAAGAAGCCTTGCTTTTCGCGCCGCTGCCGCGGTGGTCACCGTGCTGTTCGCTGTGACAGGATGCGCGGTAGCAGGCCCGCCTGCTGATGGGCCGGGCGGCATCCCCGCGCCCGATGCTCGGAGCGTTGTCGAGCGCTTCGCCGACGCGCTCGAAGCGCAGGACTGCGCGGAGCTGTTCGCCACGACGACGGAGCCGGCCCGCGCCGGTATCGGGGTGTCGTGGTCGACGGTCGAGGACTGCCTGGCCGATCCGGGGTCGGCCCCGGAGGGCAACACCGCGTCGGTGGGCGAGGTCACCGAAGAGGGCGACCTGCTGGCAACCGCGGAGGTGACACTGAGCACCCAGGAGGGCGTCGCCGCGACGTTCCACCTCACACTCACCCGAGTCCTCGCACAGGAGCCCTGGGTCATCACGGATGCCGAGTACTCTCTCGACGCCGCACCGCAGCCCTCCCCCGAGCCGTCGACCGGCGAGCGGCCAGACCCCCGCAGAGAGTTCCTCTTCCTCGCGCAGGACTTCATTTCGGCCCTCGCCTCGCGCGACTGCTTCGCCTTCAAAATCATGACCACGCGGGAGTTCTGGGCCGAGTTCGCGACGAACGCCGGCGCCATCGACGTCTGCGATGTCGTCGAGAACGGCAACACCGCCCCCTGGGAAGACATGACAGTGCTCAACTACGGCACCATCGACCACGAGGGCGCCCTGTGGGATCAGGAGCTGAAGTACGGCTTCTGGCACGAGGAGGGGGCACCCGGCAGCGTCGGGGCGTGGAAGATCAGCTCCTTCCGCTCCAACGGAAGCCCGGTGCCGCACCGCTGATGGTTCGGGGCCTGAAGCGCGGTCGCAGAACAAGGCAGGTTCCGACCAGCAGGAGCAGCGCACCGAGACCGATCGGCAGGACGACATCGGTTCCCGTTGCCGAAAGCACCGCTTGCCAGGTTGCGACGAGGGCGGTGGGGGATGTGATCGGGGCCGTGGCGTCCCACGGCGGCCCGGCGGCGCCGAGGTGCCAGCCGGCGAATTCGTAGCGCTCGCGCGTCGGGGCTGGGGGCTCGAGCGCGAGCGCCCCGTCGTCGACGATCTGCTCAGCGATCGAACTGCCACCGGCACTGTCGAAGCTCACCAGGAAGTGAAAGGAGATCGACACCGAGCCGCCGAGACCGGTCGCGCCGCCGTCAGCGGCGACAGCGGTATAGAACACGCCCGCCGGAGGTGCCACGAGGGTGCTCAGCGCGGCGGCCGCACCACCGAGAGCAGCAGATGAACCGGCGCCGCCGGTCGCATGGGAGCCGGGCATCGCCGTCGCCTGGATGTCGGCGC
>JAHBSW010000034.1 GCA_019638935.1 Cryobacterium sp. | reverse complement strand
CTTCGACATCTTCTCGCCGCCGACGAGCAGCCAGCCGTGACCGAAGACACGCGTGGGAACCTCGAGACCCGCCGCCATGAGCATGGCGGGCCAGATGACGGCGTGGAAGCGCGCGATGTCCTTGCCGACGAGGTGCGTGCCCGGCCAGCGACGACGGAACTGCACGTCGTCCTGCCCGTAGCCGACCGCCGTCACATAGTTGAGCAGCGCGTCGAACCAGACGTAGAGCACGTGCGAGGGGTCCCACGGGATCGTGATGCCCCAGTCGAAGCTCGACCGCGAGATCGAGAGGTCGCTGAGGCCCTTCGACACGAACTGGACGATCTCGTTGCGCACGCTCTCGGGCTGCACGAAGGTGGGGTTGTCGCGGTAGAGGTCGAGCAGCCGCTGCTGGAACTCGCTCATGCGGAAGAAGTAGTTGCGCTCCTTGAGCGTCTCGACCGGGCGGCCGTGGATGCTGCAGACGAGCGCATCCTCGACCTCGATGAGGTCGTCGGTGTTCTTGTACTCCTCGCAGCCGACGCAGTAGTAGCCCTCGTACTCACCGGAGTAGATGTAGCCGTCGTCGTAGAGCTTCTGCAGAAAGATCGTGACGGCCTTCTCGTGCCGCTCGTCGGTCGTGCGGATGAAGTCGTCGTTCGAGATGTTGATCGTCTTCAGCAGCGGCAGCCAGGCGTCGGCGACCAGCCGGTCGGCCCACGCCTTCGGCTCGGTGTCGTTCGCGATGGCGGTGCGCATGATCTTCTGGCCGTGCTCGTCGGTTCCCGTGAGCAGCCAGGTGTCGTCTCCGGCCTGACGGTGCCAGCGCGCGATGAAGTCCGCCGCGACCTCCGTGTAGGCGTGGCCGATGTGTGGCACATCGTTCACGTAGAAGATGGGCGTCGTGATGTAGAAGGGGCGTGCCGCCATGCGCTCAAGTCTACGGGCGCGCCGTGCCGTGTTTCGCGGCGAGGGCGCCCTCGTAGAGCGCCCGACGACTGAGCCCGGTGATGCTCGAGACCTCGGCCGCAGCATCCCGCAGCCGCTTGCCCTCCGCGACGAGTTCGAGCACCCGCCCGATACCGTCGTCGAGGCTCGCGGATGCCGCAGCCGCCCCCGCGACGACGATGACGAGCTCGCCCTTGACCCCGCCTTCGGCCCACTCGGCCAGTTCGGCGGCGGTGCCGCGCCGCACCTCCTCGTAGAGCTTGGTGAGCTCGCGCGCGACCACGACGCGGCGGTCGGCGCCGAGGATTGCGGCCAGGTCGCGCAACGATTCGGCCAGCCGGTGCGGAGACTCGAAGAACACCATCGTGCGCCGCTCGGCGGCGAGGCTCTCGAACGCCTTGCGGCGGTCGCCCGCCTTGCGCGGCAGGAACCCCTCGAAGGCGAAGCGATCGGTGGGCAGTCCGCTGACGGCGAGCGCGGTGAGCACGGCGCTCGGTCCGGGCAGCGCGCTCACCTCGACGCCGGCGGCGACCGCCGCCGTCACGACCGCGTAGCCGGGGTCGCTGATGGCGGGCATGCCGGCATCCGAGAGCACGAGCACGTCGGTGTCGCGGGCGAGCTCGACGAGCTCGGCGGCACGCTCGGCCTCGTTGTGCTCGTGCAGCGCGATGAGTCGTGGGCGATTCGCGATCCCGAGGGAGCGCAGCAGGCGGGTGGTCGTTCGGGTGTCTTCCGCCGCGATGACGGATGCCTCGGCCAGCGCCTCGCGCAACCGCGAGCTCGCGTCGCCGAGGTTGCCGATGGGTGTCGCCGCGAGGATGATCACCGCACTATCCTCGCACTGTCGCACGTGATCTCCGCGGGCGGTCATTACGATTGCCGGTGTGACGAGAGCGGACGACACGCGAGCGGGCGGCACCGGGGTCGATGACGACTTCGAGCGCGTTCTGCACGGCGAACCCGCCGACGAGGCGACGACCGTGCGGTCGTTTGTGGCAACTGCAGCCGAACGTTCGGCTGTGGTTGCCACAAACGGTCGCATCGTCGCGGGTCACCCCGCCGCCCTCGCCGACCACTGCCTCGAGCCGACCGGCTCGAGGCTCGACGAGTGGTGGCAGCGGCTGAACTCCACCCCCGCCCGCGCAGCGGCCTGGGCCTGGGGGCTCCCCCTGGCGATCACCCTGCTCGCCGCCGTGCTGCGCCTCTGGAACCTCGGCCAGCCCGGTACCCTCGTCTTCGACGAGACCTACTACGTCAAGGACGCCTGGACCCTGCTGAACCTCGGCTACGAGGGCCGCTGGCCCGCCGAGGCCAACGAGTCGTTCAACGCCGGCCTGGTCGACGGCTACTCGACGACGGGCTCCTACGTCGTGCACCCGCCGCTCGGCAAGTGGATCATCGCCCTCGGACTCGCCGTATTCGGTGCCGAGACCGCCGTGGGCTGGCGCGTGGGCACGGCCGTCGTCGGCATCCTGCTCGTCGTGCTGGTGATGCTCCTCGCGAGGCTGCTCTTCCGCTCCACGCTCGCAACGGCTCTCGCGGGGTTCTTCTTCGCCATCGATGGGCACGCCATCGTCATGTCGCGCACGGCGCTGCTCGACGGGATCCTCGCGTTCTTCGTCGTGCTCGGGGTGGTCTTCGTGCTGCTCGATCGGCGACATCATCAGTCGCGCATCGCCGAGTGGATCGTGCGACGGCGGGATGCCGAGCTCGCCACCACCTGGGGCGCGGCATTCTGGTGGCGGCCCTGGCTCATGGCGGCCGCTGTCGCGTTCGGCGCGGCGTGTGCGGTCAAGTGGAACGGCGCCTACTTTCTGGCTGCCTTCGCGGTGTTCTCGGTGCTCAGCGACGCCCTCGAGCGTCGCAGGGCGGGTGTCACGTTCTGGATGAGCGGCACCCTGTTCACGCAGGGTCCGGTGAGCTTCGTGCTCGTCGTGCCCCTCGCGATCGTCGTCTACCTCGCGAGCTGGACGGGCTGGCTCGTCACCGACGGCGGCTACTACCGCCACTGGGCGGCCAGCCCCGAGAACGCCCTGCAGGGCGCGTTCGAGTGGGTGCCGCTCGCGCTGCAGAGCCTGTGGCACTACCACGAGAGCGCCTACAACTACCACGTCGGCGTGACCAGCGAGCACGGCTGGCGGGCGAACCCGCTCACCTGGCTGCTGCTCGTACGGCCGACGATGATGTACTACCGGGGCAGCGATCTGGGCGACGACGGATGCCTCGCCGACCGCTGCGGCGCGGTCGTGCACGACCTCGCGAACCCCCTCCTGTGGTGGGCGGCGATCGCAGCGCTCGTCTTCCTGATCGTGCGGCTCCTGATGAGGCGCGAATGGCAGGTCGGCGTGCTCGTGCTCGGCGTCGCCGCCGGCTATGTGCCGTGGCTGCTCTACCTCGACCGCACCGTGTTCCAGTTCTACACGATCGTGTTCTGGCCGTTCCTCGTAGTGGGTCTCGCATACGCGCTCACGCTCATTGCGGGACGAGCGAGCGATCCGACGTCGCGACGCTCGAGTGGTCTGCTCCTCGTGAGCGTGTTCGTGGTGCTCATCACCGCCGTCAGCGCGTTCTTCTACCCGCTGTGGACGGGCATGACCCTCGACGTGCGCTTCGTCCAGCTGCACTACTGGCTGCCGACCTGGCGTTGAGCCCTGCGACATCGACACTTTCGCGATGCACCGGTCTACCCCTACTCTGATCGAGTGCGCGGTTATCGCCCGATTCAGCACCTCCCCGCAGCCCGGACGGTAGGCCCGCACGGGAGGCGCACCGTGTCGCTCCCTGCGGGAGCACGGCGGTGGGCGGCCTCCGTCACCGTGCTCGCGATCGTCGTGTTCCCTCTCGTGTTCGGCGCGCCCGCAGCGTACGCCGTGCCACCCGATCCGCCCTCGACCGACCAGATGTTCACCCCCTGGTACACCGACGACCCGCAAGAGAACTTCGGCGTGCAGGGCAACCTGATCGACGGTCAAGGCACGACGCGCATCGACCTCTACGTCACCCAAGACCCGCTCGACCCGCTCTCATGGGTGCCCTACTGCTCCGACAGCCCCATCGTCTCCCCGGTCACCGTGTGGTTCTGCGACCCGCCCACCAGCACACTCTCCCCCGGCGTCAACTACCTGGCGGCGACCGCAACCAACATCGACGGTGAGTCACTGCGCGGCAACATCATCGAGATCACTCTCGTCGATACGCCGACGATCACCTCCCCAGCCCCCGGCACGCTCACCAACGACGACACCCCTGACTGGGTCGGAACCGCCGACCCCGTGCTGGTCGGCGGCTTCGTCGACGTGAGGGAGACGTTAGGGGGCACGGTGCTGTGCACGGGCGCTGTCGACGCCGTGGGCGACTGGTCGTGCACCACTGCACCCGCATTGGCCGACGCCAGCTACGACGTCTTCGTCGACGTCACCCCCGGCTGGCAGCTGCTCTCGGCGGAGCAGACGATCACTATCGACACGACACCGCCCGCCGAGGCAGACATCCTGTCACCGCCACCCACCGGGCCGCCCGTGGGCTTCGTCTATCCTGCGGAGACCAACAGCCTCACACCCGTGATCTCCGGCACCTCGGAGCCCGGTGCGACCATCAACCTCTACCAGGACTTCGTCATCGCCTCCTGCGCCGGAGGACCACCCGTCGCCGACGGCGCCGGCAACTGGTCGTGCACCATCACCACCCCGCTCACCGTCGGCCAGTTCTACCAGTTCGGAACGACGACGGTGGATGCCGCGGGCAACATCTCGACGATGGGCACACCCGACACTCAGATCCTGCTCGAGATCCTGCCCCCGCCGCCCGCACCGCCAGCGCCGCCCCCACCGCCGACCGCTCCACCAGCCGCCGTGCCGGCACCGACCTGGACGCTCGACTTCACCGTGAGCAAGCGAGAGGTGCGTCCCGGCGATGTCGTGACGGTGTCGGGGTCGGGCGTTCCCGCGGGCGCCACCGTGGTGGTCGAGCTCCACTCGACGCCCGTGGAGTTCGGCCGCGCTCTCGCTGCGCCCGACGGAGGCTTCAGCGTCACCTCCACCGTTCCCGACAGCGTCGAGCCCGGCGACCACGAATGGGTGGTCACCGCGACTCCCGCGGGCGAGGCACCGGTCTCCAAGCGCGCGGGTGTGACCGTGCTGCCTCTGCCCGAGGCCGAGCCGGAACCGGAGCTCGAGGTCGAGGTCGAGGAACCCGCCGTCGACCCCGGTGCCGCACCCGGTGCCGGGGGTGCGGGGGGCGCATCCGCAGACCGCACCGAGCCCGCGGGCGCGAACGTGCTCACGGGTGCGCTGCCGACGATCGCCGACGTCTTCGCCGACCCCGTTGCGCTGGGCATCGCCGGGGCGTCGGCGCTCATCCTCATGGCCTTCGTCGTGTTCCCGGCCGAGCTGCTCAACAACACCCTCGCGAGCCGCTACGGCACCCTGTTCGGCGGGCTTCTCGGCGGTGCCGGCAGGGGCCGTGGCCGCTGGGTCGAGCGCATCAGGGAGTGGTTCGCGCGATCGCCGCTGCCCGGCGCCGTGGCGATCATCGCGGCTGCGAGCCTCATCTTCTGCTTCGCCGACCCCGGTTTCGGGCTCGACCTTGCCTCGCTGCGGCTGTTCCTCGCGTGCTTCCTCGCCCTCGTCGTCGTGAGCATCGTGGCGACGTTCGTCGCGGGACGCTTCCTGAGCATCCGCTGGCGGCTGCGATCGATTCTCGAGGTGCAGCCGCTCGGCCTCGTGCTCGCCGTCGCGGGCATCATCGTCACGCGACTGCTCGACTTCGCCCCCGGGATCATCATCGGTCTCGTCGTGGGGCTCGCGCTCATGGGCAGGTTCGACGGGCAGGATGCCGATGGCCGCGATCAGGCACGCGCCGTCGCGACGTTCTCCACAACCGTGCTCGCCCTCAGCGTGCTCTCGTGGGTCGGCTACAGCATCCTGCTGGGCGCGCTCGGCGGCGCACCCACCGGATTCGTGGACGCCCTCGCGCTCGACACTCTCGCCGCGATCCCCGCCGAGGGGCTCGGCGCCCTGCTCGTCGGGCTGCTGCCCCTGCGCGGGCTCGACGGTGCCGAGGTCTGGGCGCACTCCAAGCTCGGCTGGGCGGTGCTCTACGGCGTCTCGCTCACCGCCTTCTGGCTCATCATCGTCGCCGACGACGGGAACTGGGGCGAGATGGGCGGCTCGGTCGTGACCTGGGGCGTGGTGCTCGCCGCCTTCGCCGTGATCGCCGTCGGGGTCTACCTCTACTTCCGGTGGTCGGACCGGCGGGCGGAGGTTCGCGATGCTCAGGATGCCGCCGCCGCGGAATCCCGGGACCAATACCCCCCGATTGGGTGATTCGGCCCTCGACGTATTAGCGTCGGGGCATGGAATCCGTACCGGTTACCACCGCAAGCCTCACGATCCGCGATGACAGCGAAGTCATCATCCGTCCGGTTCGTGACTCCGACACCGAGGCCCTTGGTCGCGTGCACGCGCAGTGCTGGCACGAGACCTACGACCACCTCATCAGCGCCGCTGCTTTCGAGAATCTGTCACCGCGACGCATGGCCGAACTGTGGTCGGGCTGGATCGCCCAGGGCGATGATCGCAAGCTGGTCGCCGCCGTCAACGACTCCGGAATCATCGGCTTCGCCGGTGCCGGCCCCCGACGCGACGTCGATGCGCCTCGCGAGCGCGAGCTCTACTTCATCTACCTGGCGGCCGTCTACCAGGGAACGGGCACCGGCCAGGCGCTCCTCGATGCCGTGCTCGCCGATGAGCCCGCCTACCTCTGGGTCGCCTCCGACAACCCCCGCGCGCACTCCTTCTACCGCCGCAACGGCTTCGCGGCCGACGGAGCTGAGCACACCGAGGTGTTCCTCGGGGAAGACCTGCACGAGGTGCGGCTCGTTCGCTAGTTAGTCGCCTCGCGACGGCCGAGTGCGGCACGATGCGGTGTTTGTGCCGCGGTGCGGGTGTTCACACCGCCGCATCGTGACCGAAAAGTCGCATCGTTCAGTCGAGCTGCTCACGGAGCTGCTCGACCGTCGTAGCCGGCAGGCGGCAGGTGAAGTGCTCGCACACGTAGGCCGCAGGAACGCCGTCCCTCAGGGTGCGCCCCTCGAAGAGCTCGAAACCGGATGCCTGCCACTGCCCTGCCTGGTGCTCGGTCACGATCGCGGTGACGCCCTCGCCGAACGTCTCCCGGGCGACACCCACGAGGGCGCTGTCGGCCACGTCGGTCACCACCACGACCTGCCGAAGCGGTGATGCCAGCTCACTGAGCACGGCGAGCGTCGCGCCGAACGCGGTGGGCTGAGCCGCGGCGAGCGGGGCGAGGGGGGCAAGCATCCTCTCGGCCGCCTCTCGCAGGTCGCCGTCTCCGGTTACCGCGAAGAGGCGCGCGGCCGCGCGGGCGATCGCGCTCGCACCCGAGGGCATGGCTCCCTCCGACGGATCGGCGTCGATGACGAAACCCTGCGCCTTCAGCACGGGGTCGGGCTCGACCGCGAACGGGGTCTGCGGATCATCCGTGCGGCACGCGTCGACCAGATCTCGCGCGGCGATGGCGTAGTGCACCTCGCCGGTCGCACAGGCCAGAGCGAGCAGCCCGGTGGCGAACAGGCCGTGATCGTCGAGCCGCGAACGCGCATCCGAGACTGCCCCGTCGAGCGAGGCGTGAACGAGCGATCCGTCGGCGCGGCGGTGGTGCTCGAGCAGCCAGTCGGCGGCGCTGCGAGCGGCATCCACGAGGTCCGGGCGATCGAGACGCATGCCGGCGATGGCCAGGGCTTCGATCGCGAGGCCGTTCCAGCCCGTGATGACCTTCTCGTCGAGGGCGGGCGGCGTGAGGGCGGCGCGGCCTGCCGCGTCGAGCCGGAAATAGCCGCCCTCGTTGCGCCGGCCGTCGATCATGCTCTCGGAGTCCTGCGCCGAGGCGAACGCACCGCTCGGCAAACGCAGCACGTCGAGCAGGTAGCCCGCAACGCCTGCTGCCGTCTCGCTGTCACCCGCTCGTGCGGCGACCGCGAGCAGTCCGGCATTGTCGTAGAGCATGCGCTCGTAGTGGGGTTCGCTCCAGTCGCGATTCGTCGCATAGCGGAAGAAGCCGCCCTCGACCGGGTCGTGCAGGTCGGAGCTGGCCATCGCCGTGAGCGTGCGGCGTGCGAGCTCACGGCCGGTCGAACGACCAAGTGCGAAGTCGAGCACGGGGACCATCGGAAACTTGGGCTCCGTACCGAAGCCGCCGAACTCATGATCCTCGAGCGACTCGAGCTCCGTGACCGCGGCGTCGAGTTCGCCGGGACCGGGCAGCGCCCCACCAGCACCCCCGTCCACACCACCCGCCGCGCCGACCACGCCAGCCCCCACCTCGGCGAGCGCCTCGATGAGCGAGTCGGCCGTGGCGTTGACGCCATCGCGCCGCTCGCGCCATGCCTCGGTGACCGAGGTCAAGACATCCCGGAACGCCGGGATTCCTGCGGCGGGCCGCGGCGGCCAGTAGGTGCCCGCGAAGAACGGCCTGCCCTCGGGCGTCGCGAACACGTTGAGCGGCCAGCCGAGGCTGCGCGTGAACGCACTCGCGGCGCTGAGGTAGGCGGAGTCGACCTCCGGATGCTCCTCCCGGTCCACTTTGATCGCCACGAAGCTCGCGTTGAGCTGCCGCGCAAGCTCGGGGTCGCTGAAGCTCTCCCTCGCCATGACATGACACCAGTGACAGGTCGAGTAGCCGATCGAGACGAGCACGGGAACGTCCCGCCGCGCCGCCTCTGCGAACGCCTCGGCGCCCCACGGAAACCAGTCGACCGGGTTGTCGGCGTGCTGCCTCAGATAGGGACTGACGGCATCCGTGAGCGCATTGGCCATCTACCCACCGTACGCCGCCCACCCGCGATGCAGCAGGACGGTCTGTCTCGCCGCGTGCGGCTCAGTCCACCTCGTCGGGGTTCGAGCTGACGCGACCTTCCCGCTCCAGCGCCGTGATCGACGCGACCTCGTCCGCGCTGAGCTCGAAGTCGAAGACCTGAAAGTTCTCGAGCATGCGCTCACGCGACACCGTCTTGGGGAACACGATGTTGCCCGACTGGAGATGCCAGCGCAGCACGGTCTGCGCGGGAGTCCTGCCGTGCGCGGAGGCGATCGAGGTGATCGCATCAAGCTCCAGCAGCGGGTACTTGTTCTGCCCGAGCGGGCCCCAGGCCTCGATCGCGATGCCGTTCGCGCGCGCGAACGACGTCGTCGCGGGCTGCTGGTGGTAGGGGTGCAGCTCGAGCTGATCGAGCACGGGCACCGTGTCGGTCTCGGCGAGCAGCCTGTCGAGGTGGTGCTTCAAGAAGTTCGAGACCCCGATGCTCGTCGCGAGACCGCGCGCGCGGATTCCCTCGAGAGCGCGCCACGCCTCGATGTAGCGATCCTGCTTCGGCGACGGCCAGTGCACGAGGTAGAGGTCGACGCGGTCGAGTCCCAGCTTCTCGAGGCTCTCCTCGATCGCGCGATCGGCGTCGCCGTGGCGATCGTTCCAGAGCTTCGTCGTGATGAAGAGCTCGTCACGCGGGATTCCGGATGCGGCGATCGCCCGCCCGACACCCTCCTCGTTGCGGTAGATCGCGGCCGTGTCGATGTGCCGGTAGCCGACCTCTAGCGCGTCGCTGACGATGCGCTCGGTCTCGGCCGGGTCGACCTTGAACACACCGAAGCCAAGCTGGGGGATGGTTTTGCCGTCGTTGAGAGTCACCTGTTGCACGAGCACCAGCCTAGGCCGGTCGTATTGTGAATGCATGAAGTCCAGGCCCTCGCTCACCGGAACGCTCGAACTCGACCTGCCCGAGTTCGACGCCCCGCCCGTCGATCCCCTGCCGCTCGTCGTCGAGTGGGTCGACCGCGCCGAGAGGCTCGGCGTCGCCGAGCCGTACAACGCTGCACTGGCCACGGTCGACGCGACCGGGAGGGTCTCGAATCGCTTCGTTCTCGCGAAGGTGTTCGACGCATCCGGTGTCGTGTTCGCCACCAACGCGAGCAGTCGCAAGGGACGCGAGATCGAGGCGACCGGGCAGGGCGCGATGGTGCTCTTCTGGCAGGAGACCAGGCAGCAGCTGCGGCTCGCCGGCCGCATCGAGCGCGTCGATTCGCGACTGTCGGACGAGATCTGGTTCGACCGGCCGATCGCCTCGCAAGCCTCAGCCGTGACGTCGGAGCAGAGCGCACCGCTCGGTGACGAATCGACGTTTCGCGCGAAGGCCGCTGAGCTGGCGACGGCCACCCAGCCCTTTGAACGGCCCGCCGACTGGGGCGGCTACCGCCTCGTCCCCGACGAGATCGAGTTCTGGCACGGGCAGCCCGACCGTCTGCACCGACGCCTGCACTACGTGCGCACCGCCGACGGCTGGGTGCACGAGCGACTGCAGCCCTGAGCATCCGCCCCGTCATCGTGACCGTGAAGGGTGCGCCGGTGCCCGGCTCATTCCCCGCGCGACCGCAGCGCGTTCCACGCGAGCTGCAGCGCACTGTAGACGAGCAGCAGCGCGAACAGGATGCTGCCCAGCAGCGGTGGGAGCACCACGGCGAGCAGCGACCCGCCGACGGCAGCGACCACCGCGAGCACTCCCACGATCGCGGCCCCGCGCAGGTCGACGTGCCCGCGGCGCGCGTTCGCAACGGTGCCCACGAGCGTCGTCGGGATCATCATGAGCAGCGACGTTCCCTTGGCGATCAGGTCGCTCACCCCGAACAGGATCATGAGCGTCGGCACGACGACGACCCCGCCGCCGACGCCGAGCAGCCCCGAGAGAATGCCCACCACGACGCCGATGCCGACGAGGGCTAAGGCGATCCACGGGTCGATCTGCAGGTCAATATCGCGGTCGGGCACGTAGAAGAACATCCGCACCGCGACGGCGAGCAGGAACACGATGAACATCCAGCGCAGAAGGCGCTGCCGGATGCGGTGCAGCATCCAGGTGCCCAGCAGCGAGCCGACAACGGCACCGCCGCCGAGGCAGGCGCCCGCGATCCAGTCGATCGACCCGCTCGATGCATAGGTGATGGTGCCCGCGATCGCGGTCGGCAGAATCGCCGCGAGCGACGTGCCACTCGCGAGCCGCTGCCCGTAGCCGAGCATGAGCACGAGCAGCGGCACGAGGATGATGCCACCACCGACCCCGAAGAGTCCGGAGAAGAAGCCGCCGATCACGCCGATGAGGGCGAGCCGGAGCATCCGGCCCGGGGTGCGTGTCACGACTGAATGCTAGCCGCCCCTAGGGCGACGCTCCAAAGTGGCGCTCGTCGACGCCGTTGTAGGCCGAGAGCGGGCGGATGAGGGCGTTCGCATCGAGCTGCTCCATCACGTGCGCGGTCCACCCCGTGACCCGGCTGGCGACGAAGAGCGGTGTGAAGATGTCGGTGTCGAAGCCCATGAGGTGGTACGCGGGGCCCGAGGGGTAGTCGAGGTTCGGCTGGATTCCCTTGCGCGAGACCATCGCCTCCTCGAGCGTCTCGTAGAGCTCGATGAGGTCGGGGCGGTCGTAGTGCGCGATGAGGGTGTCGAGCGACGCGCGCATTGTCGGAACTCGCGAGTCGCCGTTCTTGTAGACACGATGACCGAAGCCCATGATCTTGCGCTTCTCGGCGAGTGCGCGCTCGAGCCACGCCTCCGCCTTGTCGGCGCTGCCAACCTCGTTGAACACGTGCATGACGGCCTCGTTCGCGCCACCGTGCAATGGTCCCTTGAGGGCACCGATCGCGCCGACCACGGCCGAGTAGAGGTCGGAGAGCGTGCTCGTGACGACACGAGCGGTGAAGGTCGAGGCATTGAAGGAGTGCTCGGCGTAGAGGATCATCGACGTGTCGAAGGCGTCGACCACGACGAGCTCGGGAACCTCGCCGAAGGTCATGTGCAGGAAGTTCGCCGAGTAGCCGAGGTCGTCGCGCGGTTCCACGACATCCTGACCCCGGCGACGACGCTGGTCGTACGCGACGACCGCGGGAATCTTCGCCCACAGCGTGACGGCCTTGCGCATGTTCTCCGCGCGGTCGTCCTTCGAGGCCTCGGGGTCGCCCGCGCCGATGACGCTCACGGCGGTGCGCACGACATCCATGGGGTGAGCGGTGACCGGCAGCTCGTCTATGACGCGCTTGACGTGGTCGTCGAGGTGACGCTGCTCCCGCTCGACCTTCTGCAGCTGTTCCAGCTGAGCGGGGGTGGGCAGCTCGCCGTACCAGAGCAGGTAGGCGACCTCTTCGAAGGTGCAGTTCGCCGAGAGCTCCTGCACGGGGTAGCCGCGGTAGAGCAGGGAGTTGGACTCGGGATTGACCTTCGAGATCGCGGTGTAGTCGACGACCACCCCGGCGAGTCCCTTCTTGATGTCGGCCGCACCCTTGTTGTCAGTCTGGTCGGTCATGTCACTCCTTCGTAGCTGTGCTGGTCGTGCTAGCGGTCCGCGTCGCGGTGCCGCCGAGGTTGTTCTCGAGGCTGAAGTTGAATACTCCGTTGTCGAAGGTGTTGTATTCGGCGTAGTCGACGAGCTCGTACAGGCGCGCGCGCGTCTGCATCGCGGAAACCTCTGGTTGCAGGGTACCCGCGCTGACCAGGGTGTCGAGTGCGCGCTCGGCCGCGCCCATGGCGGTGCGCAGCAGGCTCACGGGGTAGATGACGATGCGCACCCCCACGTCGCGCAGCTGCTCGGTGGTGAAGAGCTCGCTCTTTCCGAATTCGGTCATGTTCGCGAGCACGGGCACGTCGAGGGCTTTCACCATCGTCTCGAACTCGCCCAGGTCGGCCATGGCCTCGGCGAAGATGACGTCGGCGCCGGCATCCGCGAGCTGCTTCGCCCGGGCGACGGATGCCTCGAGCCCGTCGACCGCGCGGATGTCGGTGCGCGCGATGATGAGCGTGTTCGGGTCGCGGCGTCCCTCGGTCGCGGCGCGGATGCGCTTGATCGCGGTGTCGGAGTCGACCACGGCCTTGCCGTCGAGGTGCCCGCAGCGCTTGGGGTTGACCTGGTCTTCGATGTGGAAGCCCGAGATGCCGGCGTCTTCGAGCTCCTGCACGGTGCGCGCCACGTTCATGGGCTCGCCGAATCCGGTGTCGGCGTCGATGATCGTCGGCAGGTCGGTCATGCGCGAGATCTGCTTGCCGCGACCGGCGACCTCGGTGAGGGTGGTGAGCCCGATGTCGGGCAGGCCGAGGTCGGCGGAGAGCACCGCTCCCGAGATGTAGACGCCCTCGAAGCCCTTGTCTTGGATGAGACGGGCGCTGAGCGGGTTGAATGCGCCGGGAAAGCGGAGCAGTTCGTCGCCGGCGAGTGCGGCGCGGAGTGCCTTGCGCTTGTCGGCCGCTGTGACGGTCGTGTACAGCATCAGAAGAGTCCCTTCGGGCCTGGCTTCAGGATGCTGGGCGCCGCCGTGATGGTGAGGCCGCCCAGCTCATCGGCCGTGAGCTGCGGCAGGCGCTGCGCGACGTCGAGGAAGCGCTCGATCTCGCCGGGCTCGAGCACGCCCTCGGCGAGGGTGCGGAACTTGGCCACGTACTGCTCCCGCGCGAAGGGCCGCGCGCCGAGCGGGTGGGCGTCCGCGACCGCGATCTCGTCCACGACGCGACCGCCGTCGACGAGCTCGATCTCGATGCGACCACCGAAGGCCTTCTCGGTGATGTCGAGCGAGTGGTAGCGGCGCGTCCACTCGGGGTCCTCGAGAGTGGTGATCTTGTTCCACAGTTCGACCGTGTCGGGCCGGGCTGCGCGCTCGGGCGCGTAGGAGTCGACATGGTGCCATGCGCCATCCTGAAGCGCGACGGCCACGATGTACGGAATCGAGTGGTCGAGGGTCTCGCGGCTCGCCGTCGGGTCGTACTTCTGCGGGTCGTTGGCGCCCGAACCGATGACGTAGTGGGTGTGGTGGCTCGTGTGCAGCACGATCGACTTGATGTTCGCGGGGTCGCGCAGCTCGGGGCGCTCGGTGCCGAGCTTGCGGGCGAGGTCGATCCACGCCTGGGCCTGGTACTCGGCCGAGTGCTCCTTCGTGTAGCTGTCGAGGATGGCGCGGCGGGTCTCGCCGGCCTCGGGCAGCGGCACCTCGTAGCGGGCATCCGGACCACCGAGCAGCCACGCGATGACGCCGTCCTCACCCTCGTAGATCGGGGTCGGGCTGGTCTGGCCGCGCATCGCCCGGTCGACGGCCTCGACGGCCATCTTGCCCGCGAACGCGGGAGCGTGGGCCTTCCAGGTGGAGATCTCGCCCTTGCGCGACTGACGCGTCGCGGTCGTCGTGTGGAGGGCCTGACCGACCGCCTGGAAGATCGTCTCGGTGTCGAGGCCGAGCAGCGTGCCGATTCCGGCGGCGGCCGAGGGGCCGAGGTGGGCAACGTGGTCGATCTTGTGCTCGTGCAGGCAGATGGCCTTGACGAGGTCGATCTGAATCTCGTAGCCCGTGACGATGCCACGCAGCAGGTCGGCACCCTTGCGGCCGGTGTGCTGGGCGACGGCGAGGATCGCCGGGATGTTGTCGCCCGGGTGCGAGTAGTCCGCGGCGAGGAAGGTGTCGTGGTAGTCGAGCTCGCGCACGGCGACGCCGTTGGCCCACGCCGCCCACTCGGGGCTCACGCGAACGGATGCCGCGGGGCCGAACACGTTCGCGCCCGCGCCGCCCGTCGACACGGGGTGCGACTCGGCCTGGGTGCGTGCCGAGACAACGGGGGCGCGGGTCAGCGACGCCGCCGCAACCGACGCGTTGTCGATGACGCGGTTGATGACCATGTCGGCGACCTCGTCGGTGACGGGCACGTCTTCGCTCGCGACCGTGGCGATCTTCCAGGCGAGCTGGTCTTCGCGGGCGAGGTTCTCGTCGCTGCGGTAGGTACGAACGGGGTGGAGCTTCACGAGGCGGTCCTTTCGAGGGTTGTCGTGCCGTGGTGTGACATCGCAGTGGTGGCGATCGTGAGGTCGTGGGCGCCGAGCGCGTGCTGCAGCGCGCGGTGCAGGTGGAGGTGCGTCGCGCTGGCGGCGAGCTCGACGTCGCCGTCGGCGATCGCGCGCGTGATGGTGAGGTGCTCGACCGCCGACTCGAGCAGCCGGGCGGCGTTGTCCTTCGCGAGGCGCCGCACGCGAACGAGGTGCGTACGCAGGTTCTCAAGCGCGCTCACGAGATAGCCGTTGTCGACGGAGTCGTCGATTGCCGCGTCGAGCCGGGCGACGAGTTCGTAGTAGGCGGCGCGGTCCTCGGGGCGACCGATGAGCGTGCTCGCTCGCTCGAACTCGAGCGCGAGGGCGTCGAATACAGCGGGATCGCGTCGGGTGGCGGCGAGGCGCACGGCCTGCTCCTCGAGGGCGCGGCGCAGTTCGAAGAGCTGACGGATGCTGTCGGCCGAGACATCCGTCACCATGAGTCCGCGACCGGCCTGGGTGGCGACGAGGCCGTCGGCTGTGAGCCGGGCGAGCGCTTCGCGCAGGGGTGTGCGGGAGACTCCGAGGCGTGCGGCCTGCTCGACCTCGGCGAGCACGGTGCCCGGGGTCAGCTGCCAGTCGATGATCTCGTCGCGGAGGGCGGCGTACGCGCGGTCGCTCGCTCGCATCATGCGCCTCCTCTCCGTCTATGTATACACAGTAGCGCGACGGAAGGGAAAAGTTGCAAAAATTCGCGTGATGCGGCAATCAATGTATACACGGATCGCATGACTTGCCGCGCCGACTCTCAAGAGATTGCGAAGCTGCTGCTCGTCCTCCACAGGCCGTCCGGCGTGCCATTGCTCCACTGCGGGCATGGTCTCGCGATGAGGCGGGCGGCGCTCTGGCATCCTGATGCCCGGTAGACGAAGATGGAGAGGTGTTGACCGTGACCGAGCCCCAGGTGTGGACGCTGATCGGCGTCTTCGGTGCGCTCATGGCCGGGGGCCACGCCGTTCTGATCGCCATGATGCGTGCTCAGATCAGCGGCCTGAGGAACGAGATGATCGCACGGTTTGCCACCGTCGACGCCCGGTTCGAGGCTGTTGACGCCAAGTTCGACCGCGTGATGACAAAACTCGAGCACCTCGATCGCGACGTGCAGCACCTCATGAACCGCGAGTTCGGCGGCGAGCGCACCTGACTCGTCCGCACGGACTCGCACAGGTCTGCGCGGGCGCGCTAGCGGAAGCGACGCCCCTCGTCCCGGCGGAACAGCCACAGCGCGACGACGAGCATCACGGCGGTCCAGACGATCAGCCCGACCCACACCCACCACTCGAGCTCGCCGCCCTGCACCGCCCAGATGACGAACTCGCGCGCGTGGCGTGAGGGGAAGAACTTCGACAGCGTGTTGAGCCAGTCGGCGAACATGACCGGCGGCAGAAAGAGCCCGCCCGCGAACGCGAAGCCGAACATGACGATCTGCACGACCGCGATCGCCGCCTTCGAGGGCATCGAGTAGCCGATCGCGATACCGATCAGCATGAACGGAAGCGCCGACACGGCGAGCGCGACGAGGCCGAGCAGGATGCCCCCGACCGACGCCTCCGCTGCCGTGAGGAGCGCACCGATCACGATGACCGGCAGGATGGCGGCGAAGCCGATCAGCCCCATCGAGAAGACGTGACCGAATACCCGCGCAAGGCCCGGCGCGGGCAGTGTGCGCAGATACGGGTCCCACGGCTTCTCTCGGTCCTCGGAGATCGAGAGCCCGAAGCTGAACAGCGCATTCGACATGACCGCGAAGACGCTCAGCGAGATGACGGCCTGCGTCGCCCACAGCGGATTCGACGCCACGACCTGCTGCGGCACGACGAAGAACAGCAGCGCGAGCGCGGGGAACGCGAGCGCACTGATGATCGCGATCGGTATGCGCGAGGTCTCGATCAGCGAGTACTTCGCGTGGTGTAGGGCGAGGGTGAGGGTGGTCATGCTGCCTGCTCCTTGGTGGTTGCGCCGCCGGACGAGGTGAGGGTGAGGAAGGCTTCCTCGAGGGTCGCCCCGCGCACCGCGAGGTCGGAGAAGTCGATACCCGACTTCACGAGCTCGACGACGGCGGCGTCGGCATCCCGAACGAAGAAGGTGTGCGTGCCGTCGTTCTCGGGGCGCGTCTCGACAACGCCCGGCAGGGCAGAGACGGCGTCGGGATGCGCGGTGTTCAGTCGCAGCATCCGCAGGCCCACCTTGCCGATCACCTCGGCGATGCTGCCGTCGATGAGCACCTTTCCCTCGCCGATGACGACCACGCGCTCGGCGAGCGCCTCGATCTCCTCGAGGTAGTGGCTCGTGATCACCGTCGTGGCGCCGGACTCGTGCTGACGACGAACCGCCTCCCACAGGGTGCGACGCGCGTCGACGTCGAGTCCCGTCGTGGGTTCGTCGAGCAGCACGAGCTTGGGGCGTGCGACGAAGGCGAGGGCGACGCTGATGCGCCGTTTCTGGCCGCCGGAGAGCGCGCCGGTCTGTCGACGGAGCAGTTCCCCGAATCCGAACTCGTCGGCGAGCTCGCCCCGGGGCACGGGGTTCTCGAAGTGGCGGCTCACCAGGTCGATGACCTCGCCGACCCGCAGCGCGGCGGGCAGCGCGGTCTCCTGCGGCGTGCAGCCGAGACCGCGACGCGTGCGGTAGTCGGAGGGGGAGCCGCCGAGCAGTTCGACGGTTCCGGATGTCGGCCGGCGAAGTCCCTGCAGAATCGAGAGCAGGGTGCTCTTGCCGGCGCCGTTCGGGCCGAGCAGGCCGACGATGCGGCCTGAGCCGATCTCGAGGCTGACGTTGTCGAGGGCCGTCACGTCGCCGAAGCGGCGCGTCACGTTCTCGAGTCGGGCGAGGGTGGTCATGGGGTTTCTCCAGTCTTGGTAGTTCCTGAGCCGGTGGTGCCGGATTCGGTGGCGCTCTGCTCGTTCGCGCCCAGAACGCTTCGCAGCGTCTCGGTGTAGTCCTCGAAGGCGCGGCGCCCGGCTTTCGAGAGAGCGAGGTAGGTGACGGGGGTGCGTCCCTGATGGGTCTTGGTGACCTCGACATAGCCCGCATCCTCGAGCTTGCGCAGGTGGGTCGACAGGTTGCCCGCGGTCATGTCGAGCAGTTCCTGCACGCGGGGAAACGACATCCGGTCGCCTGCGGCGAGCGTGGACAGCGTTGCCGTGATGCGCAGGCGGGCAGCGGCGTGGATGACGGGATCGAGTTCCATGTCAGCGCACCTTCCGTGCCACGACACCGAAGTGGATCGCGCCGACGAGGAACGCGAGGCCGCCCACGGCCATCACCAGATTGTTGGTCGGAGCGCCGAAGAATGGTGCGGCCGAGCCGAGCACGATCAGCACGAGGCCGAGCACGAGCTGGCTCTTGGCGTTCCAGAGGGCGGCGCCGAGGACGTAGAGAATGCCGACCATGAGCGCGTACGCCGAAGGGAAGTAGAGGCTCGCAAGCTCGGTCGACATGCCCTGGCTGATGAGACCCGCCCCGACGAAGCCGAAGGCGATGCCGATGATGGGCCAGGCGAGTCCATAGATGACGCCCTGGTACTCGGATGATCCCTGCACCCCGCGACCGATGCGGGAGCCGATGATCCCCGACGCGACGATCGCCGCGATGATGAGCACGCCGAACGTGGGTCCGGCAACGACCCACGGCATCCACTCGACGGTGTGGGCGAGCCACAGCACGAGAAAGCCGACGAGCCACGCGACTCCCCAGATCGTGTAGAGCACCATGACGGGCTTGACGAAGGAGAGACCGACGGCGCGCTGCTGCCGCTCTGCGAGGGCGAGTGCCTCCGCCGGGTCGAGGGGCGATTCGTCGAGTGTGTCGTTCATGGTGCGTGCTCCTTGCTTGTGTGCGGGCGTCAGTTGAGGACGAAGGGAAGGATGAGGGCGGGCAGGCTCGTGCCGAGGTTGACGATCAGGTGCGCGATGATGAGCGGCATGAGCCGGCGCTGCCAGCGGTAGATGAGCGCCGAGCCCAGCCCCCACGCGAAGAACGCCACGGCGTAGACGAGCATGCCGGTCGGGGTCGCGGCGAAGGCGATGTGCTGGATGCCGAACAGCGCCGAGGGCACGAGCACTGCGACGACGGGATGGTGAGGCGCGAGGCGGCCCTGGCTGTAGCCGCGGTAGACGAGCTCCTCGGCGGGCGCATTGAGCGGAGCAAAGGTGACCACCGCGACGATGGCGAAGACGAGCGACCCCGCAAGGCCCAGCGTGGGCACCTGTGACACGTCGGGGGCGAAGACGGTCTCGAACCGCTCGAACATATCGCCGCCGTGCAGCGCGAACATCGTGCCCATGATCGCCGCGACGAACGGCACGAACAGCACCATGAGCCAGATCGAGCCCCAGCCGATGTCGCGCCCGAGCCGAGATCGGTCGAAGCCGATGGCGGCACGAATCGTTGAGCCTTCGCGCTTCAGCAGCCGGCCCACGAGCATGAGTGACAGGATGTTGACCGGCAGGAGGTAGATCGCGCCGAACGTCGAGACCGCTTCGGGGCCGAAGGGCTGTCCGGCGAGCGCGAGGATGCCTGCGGTGGCAAGCGCAGCGAGCACCACGAGTGCGATGCGCACGAGGGGCAGTGCGATGGCCGAAGCAGTCTGTTGGGTACTCACAGATAACTTTGTAATACAAAGTAGTAGTTGCTGTCAACTCCTTTGCCACCTATCGCGCTCGTGCTCAGCGAACTCTCCGGTTGGAGCGCCGCACCGCGCAGCGCCGCCTAAGCTGGAAGGCTCATGATCGACGCCGCGACCATCTCCTACCCGCCCGAGCTGCCCGTCAGCGAACGGCGGGAGGAGATTGCACGCGCCATCAGCGACCACCAGGTCGTCATCGTCGCGGGAGAGACCGGCTCGGGCAAGACGACCCAGCTGCCGAAGATCTGCCTCGAACTCGGCCGCACCTCCATCGGTCACACCCAGCCGCGCCGACTCGCCGCCCGCACGATCGCCGAGCGCATCGCGAGCGAACTCGGCGCCGAGCTCGGCGGACTCGTCGGCTACCAGGTGCGCTTCACGGATGTCGTGAGCGCCGACACGCGCGTGAAGCTCATGACCGACGGCATCCTGCTGAATGAGCTGCATCGCGACCGCATGCTGCGCCACTACGACACCATCATCATCGACGAGGCGCACGAGCGCTCGCTCAATGTCGACTTTCTGCTGGGGTATCTGAAGCAGCTGCTGCCGAAGCGCCCCGACCTCAAGGTCATCGTCACGAGCGCGACGATCGATCCCGAGAGCTTCGCCGCCCATTTCGCGGATGCCGACGGCACCCCTGCCCCGATCGTCGAGGTGTCGGGGCGCACCTTCCCGGTTGAGGTTCGCTATAGACCTCTTGCGCCCGATTCGGTGGTTGAGGGATCGCGCAGCGATCGTCTCGAAACCACCCCCACCGCCGAAATGATTTCGAGACGGCCTTCGGCCTCCTCAACCAGCAAGTCCCGCTCTGGCGAGACACAGGAACGCGACCTCGGTGAGGGTGAAGCTCGAGATATCCACGACGCCATCAACGACGCCCTCGACGAGCTCGCCCGCGAGGACCCGGGCGATGTGCTCGTCTTTCTCAGCGGCGAGGCCGACATCCGTGACGCCGCCGACGCGATCACCGCCCGCAGCCTGCCCGCAACCGAGGTGCTCCCCCTCTACGGACGCCTGAGCGCGGCAGACCAGCACCGGGTGTTCGAGTCGAGGCGGGCGCCCGGCATCCGTCGCCGCGTCGTGCTCGCGACGAACGTGGCGGAGACGAGTCTCACGGTTCCAGGCATCAAGTACGTGATCGATGCCGGCACCGCCCGCATCAGCCGCTACAGCGCGCGGTCGAAGATTCAGCGACTGCCGATCGAGGCGATCTCGCAGGCATCCGCGAATCAGCGCTCGGGCCGGGCGGGGCGCACGAGCGACGGCATCGCGATCCGCCTCTACTCCGAGGAGGACTTCGCGAAGCGGCCCGAGTTCACCGACCCCGAGATCCTGCGCACGAACCTCGCGGCCGTGATCCTGCAGATGCTCGCGCTGGGGCTCGGCGACATCAGGGAGTTCCCGTTCCTGCAGCCGCCCGACGCGCGCGGGGTCAAGGATGGCATCGATCTGCTCACCGAACTGCGTGCCATCGACGCACGCGGTGCGGTCACGAAGCTCGGCCGCCAGCTCGCCAAACTGCCCGTCGACCCTCGGTTCGGCCGCATGATCCTCGAATCGGGTCGCCACGGCGTCACGCGCGAGGTCATGGCGATCGTGGCGGGGCTCACCATTCAAGACCCCCGCGAGCGCCCGCTCGAGAAGCGACCGCAAGCCGATCAGGCGCACGCGCGCTTCACCGATCCGACGAGCGACTTCATGACGATGCTCGCCCTCTGGAACCACCTCCGCGCGAAGGAGCGCGAGCTCTCGAGCAGCGCGTTCCGCCGCCTGTGCAAGGCCGAGTACCTGGCCTACCTGCGCGTGCGGGAGTGGGGCGACGTCTACCGCCAGCTCACGCGGCTCGCCTCCTCGGTCGGGCTCACCGTGAGGCCCGCCCCAAAAGATGCGGGGCGAACGGATGCCGCCACCGACGCGGGTGCGAGCGCCGACCTCGTGCACCGCTCGCTGCTCGCCGGACTGCTCAGCCACATCGGGATCAAGGATGAGCGTTCGACGGCGAGCGCGGGGCGCGGCAAGGGCGCGCCCGCGACCAAAGGCACCGCCAATAAGCGCGGCGAATACCTCGGTTCGCGAGGCACGCGCTTCGCGATCTTTCCCGGTTCCGCGCTCGCGAAGAAGCCGCCGGCCGAGCTGATGAGCGCCGAGCTCGTCGAGACGAGCCGCCTGTTCGCCCGTATGAACGCGAAGATCGACCTGCAGTGGGCGGAGCCGATCGCGGGCGACCTCGCCAAGCGGCAGCTGAGCGAACCGCACTGGGAGAAGAGGCAGGGCTCGGCCGTCGCCTACGAGCGCGTCACGCTGTTCGGTGTGCCGATCGTCGAGAAACGCCGTGTGCAGCTCGCGCGCACCGAGCCGGAGCTCGCTCGCGAGCTCTTCCTGCGCCACGCGCTCGTCGACGGGGAGTGGCAGCACGACCACCTCGACAAGCGCCTCACCGCGTTCGATCGCGCCAACCGGCAGCTCAGGCGCGAGCTCGAGAAGGTGGAGGAGCGCACCCGGCGCCGCGACATCCTCGTCGACGACGAGGCGGTCTTCGAGTTCTACGACGCGCGGGTGCCGGCATCCGTCGCCGATGTGCGCGCATTCGAGACCTGGTGGCGGGGCGAGCAGAAGTCCCGCCCCGACCTGCTGACGATGACCCGGGACGATCTCGTCGCGGCCGACGTGCACCAGCCTGCGGCGCTGCGGGGCGGTTTTCCCGAGCACTGGCACCAGCGCGACCAGCGTCTTCGGCTCAGCTACCGCTTCGAACCGGGGGCAGCGGATGACGGCGTCACCGTGACCGTGCCGCTCGCGCTGCTGCCACGGCTCGAGCCTGCCGGGTTCGACTGGCAGGTGCCGGGGATGCGCGAGGAACTCGTCGCCGCCCTCATCAAGTCGCTGCCGAAGGCGATCCGCCGCAACGTCGTGCCCGCGGCGGACTGGGCCAGGCGGCTGCTCGATGGCGCGCCCGAGGAGGCGCCGCTCGACGTCTCCCTGCGCGAGTACCTCGCGGAGCAGATCCAGCGCCAGACCTACACGCCCGTCGATCCCGACGATTTCGATCTCGACCGCCTGCCCGAGCACCTGCGCGTGACCTTCTCCGTCGTCGACGAGAACGGCCGCCGCCTCGCCGCCTCGAAGGAGCTCGACGGCTTGCAGCACAAGCTCAAGTCGCGCGCGCGTGAGACGGTCGCGAAGGCGCACGAGCGAACACCGCACGCGCTCGAGCGGTCCGGGCTCACGAGCTGGGACTTCGACGCTCTCCCCGGCACGCTCGACACCCGCGTTGCGGGCAACACCGTGCGCGGGTATCCGGCGCTCATCGATACCGGCTCGACCGTCGACCTGCGCGTGCTCGACACCGCCGACGATCAGGCTCGTGAGCATCGCAGGGGGGTGCTGCGGATGCTGCTGCTCAGCGTCCCGACTCCCCTCGACTACGTGCAGGAGCACCTCACGACGGCCGAGAAGCTGCTCCTCGCCCGCAGCCCCTACCGCTCGAACGCGGAACTGTTTGCCGACTGCGCACTCGCCTGCGCCGACGAGGCGCTGGGCGATGCCGAGGTGCGCACGCGTGACGAGTTCGAGGCCGTGCGCGACCGCTTCTCGGCATCCGTCGTCGACTCGCTCTTCGCGACCGTGAGCCTCGTCGCGCGCGTTCTCGAGGCGGCGCGCACGGCCGAGAAGGCGATTCAGGATGCCTCGAGCATCGCCTTCATCGCCCCTCTCGCCGACGCGCGCGAACAGCTCGAAGCGCTCGTGCACCTCGGCTTCGTGTCGCGCACGGGGCTCGCGCAGCTGCGCCGCGTGCCGCTCTACCTCGAGGGGATCGCGCACCGTGTCGCGAGGCTCGCCGAGAACCCCGGTCGCGACCGACAGTGGATGGCTCAGGTGCAGACGGCGGCTGAGCGCTACCGCGCGGCGGGCGGCACGCTGCCATCGGCTCCGGATGCCTCGCCCACGCTGCGCCGTGCACGCTGGCTTCTCGAGGAGTTCCGTCTCAGTCTCTTCGCGCAGCACCTCGGCACCGCGGAGCCGGTGAGCCTGCAGCGCATCACGAAGGCTCTCGCGTAGCGGCGTCGGTCTGCGTCTTCCGCGGTATCCAGCGCGTCCGACGGGGAGGGTTTGCACGTCAGCTACGCTGACCTCGTGTTCGCATATCTTGCCCAGTCGACCTCTGGCGGTTCTGGGTTCGCGATCGTGACGGACCGGTTCCTCTGCCTGCTGGGGCGGTCGACGAGCACCCGCCAGGCGCGCGAGCTGTACGGGGCGCTTGACGGTGATGCGGTGCATCTCGATGCAGCGATTGCCGCTCTCGTGGAGCATTTCGAGCTCGCCGACTTCGCGATCGTGCAGGTTCTCGACTCGCACACGCGTCGCATGCTGGTGGCGGTGCAGGGCGATGTCGTCGTCGATATCGAGGGTGCGCAAGGCACGCGACTCGCTGGGCCCACCGGTGCGACGTGGGTGACCGGCGAGGTGACGGGAGTGAAGTCGCTGGCGCTCGCGCTTGACGGGGTCGAGACCGACGCTGAACGGCTTCCGCTGGGGCGCGGGGTGGTGCGCGCGTCGGCGGTGTCTCTCGCTCAGCGCGCAGCAGAGACACCGACCTTCATCGATGAGCCGATGCCGAAGACGACCGAGATCGATATTCAGAGTGTGATGCAGGCCATGGCGGGCGACGGGGAGCCAGCCAGGCAAACGGCCGCTGAACAGTCGGGAAAACTTGTCGTCGAACTCCCGGACGGAAACACCCTCGCCGCCGCAACGCCGCTCGTCTTCGGGCGACGGCCGTGGTCGACCGAGTGGGATACCCAGTCCATTCTGAGCATCGCGGTTGCCTCCCCGCAGCGGGAAGTGAGCGGCATCCACCTCGAACTTGTCGAAGTGGAGGGGCAGATCCGCGGGCGCGACCTGAACTCGACGAATGGCACGATCGTGTACTCGGCAGGTCGTGCGCCGTGGCTGCTGAGCGGAGGGCGCGAGCACGGCTTCACGGTCGGCGATATTCTGGACCTCGGTGAGGGTTACAGGCTGCGGATCGCTCGCGTTTAGTTCCTGTACTATCATCAGAATTCAGTTTCGTGTGTACTCACGGGAGCGGTTTTTCGCACTTTTTTTGCGCCCTGAAGCACCGAATCGCGACCCGATATCGACCTAATAGAACGTGGGGAAGTCCCGCTTGGCTAGACGCGCGCCATCCACGCCTCCCGTGATTCCCGGCTACACCTATGTTCGCCCGCTGGGCTCGGGCGGCTTCGCCGATGTGTTCCTCTACGAACAGGACATGCCCCGCCGCGTCGTAGCGGTCAAGGTGCTGCTGAGCGATGCCATCAACCCCGAGGTGTTGCGCACCTTCAACGCCGAGGCCGACGTGATGGCGCGGCTGAGCGCGCATCCGTCGATCGTCAGCATCTTCCAGGCGTCGATTTCGGCGGATGGGCGGCCCTATCTCGCGATGGAGTACTGCCCCGACACCATGAGCGCACGGATGAAGCGCGGCGATCTGCCGGTGACGGACGTTCTGGACGCCGGGGTTCGCATCGCCGCTGCCCTCGAGACGGCTCATCGCTCGAACCTCCTGCACCGCGACATCAAGCCGTCCAACATCCTTGTGACGTCCATGGGCACTCCGGTTCTCGCCGACTTCGGTATTGCGAGCGCGATCAGCTCCGACGAGGAGACGGGCGTGCTGGCCATGTCGGTGCCCTGGAGCTCACCCGAGGTGCTGTCGGAGTCGACGGCGGGAACGGTAGCGAGTGAGGTGTGGAGCCTGGGCGCGACCCTGTACACGCTCCTCGCGGCGCGGAGTCCGTTCGAGCACTCCGATCGCAGCAAGAACACCTCGGCCCTGATCAAGGCGCGTGCGACGAAGGCCGTCTACACCCCCGTCGGTCGCCTCGATGTCGCACCCGAGATCGAGGCAGTGCTCGCGAAGTGCATGTCGAAAGACCCGGCGAAGCGCTTCGAGTCGATGTATGCGCTCGCTGAGGAGTTGCGTCGCGTGCAGTACCACTTGGGCATTCCGCCGAGCCCTCTCGAGGTCGCCGCCGCGGAATGGGCGGCCGCCGCACCGCTCACACTCACCGACAGCGCCGCGCGCGGTCCGATCATTTCGACCGTCAAGAAGGATTCACGTCGAGCGGCACGGGCAGCGACCCCTCGCTCGAGAACGTCGGCGCCTGAACCGACTCCGGCGCCGAGCGCCCTGAGGGCGGGGCTCGTGGGCGCCGGAATCGCCCTGGCGATCGTCGTTGCCGGTTTCGCCATCGCTGTTCTCACCGGAGTGCTGTGATGTCTTCGTGGCGTGCAGCGGCTCCGCAGGCTCGCCCGGTCAGGCGACTGGTGCCCGCTGTTGCGGCAGCCAGTGCGGTGCTGCTCGTGGGCACGCTCGCTGTCGCCCTCGACGGCTATGACGCCCAGGAGGTGCCGCAGCTCGACACGAACGTCTGGGTGACGCGGGATGCGGGTCAGTATGCGCGGGTGAACACCGACCTGGCCGAGATCGATACGGTGCGAACGGTGGTCGACCCGACGGGCGCGGTTCAGTCGGGTTCCACCACGATGGTCTTCAGTCAGGGGTTCAGGCAGGCGTGGGCGATCGATCCGGCGAATCCACGTGATCTGGCGGTGAGCGATCAGCCTGCCGAGGCGGCGGGTGACGCTTCTGACGATGATGCGCCCGGTGAAGCAACCGACGATCCCGCCGGGAGCGAGTCGACGAGGGGCGACGGCGAGACACTGCTAGGCCCGGTCGCGGGTGTTCAGAACACCCCACCGGGCACTCGTCAGCTGTTGTCGGCGGGAGAGTACCTCGTCTATCTCACCGAGACGGGCTCCGTGTATCTCAGTGCGCTGCAGAGTGGGCAGGCGGCTGCCGCGTTCCCGTTGAACCCTTTCGCGTCGGTGGTCGTCGAGGAGGGCGAGGATCCTCCTGTCTATGTCGCCGACGCGGTCGCGCTGTCGCCGAGCGGTCACGTGGTCATGTATTCGAAGGCCGAGGCGGCGACGCGAGTCTACGATGCTGTGTCGCGGGAGTTTCTCGGCGATCAGACCGAGGTCGTGAACCCACCCGCGATCGATGCGGCTCTTCAGCTCGCCCTCGTCGGCGACACGTGGGTTCTGGGCTCGCCGGGTGACGGACTGCTGTGGATTCAGGGCCGTGCCGAGCCCGTCGAGACCGGTCTCGGCGGGGATGCCGTCATGCAGCCTTTCGCGAGCGCGGGGCGGGTCGTGCACGTGGCCGACTCGCGTCTCCTCATCGCGGTCTCCGTGGATTCCGGCGAGGTCTCGGAGCTCGCGAGCGCGGACGGTGTTCCGGCTGTTCCGGTCGAGGTCGACGGCGTGGTCTTCGCGGGCTGGATCGGCTCGAGTGCGGGCTCTCTGTGGTCGTCGCAATCCGGTGGCCTGGTTCCGCTGAGTGTTGACGAGGGCCAGCTCGAGCAGGCGCAGGCGGTGGCTCCGGTGTTCTATCACAACGGTCACCGCGCGGTTCTGGCGGAGCAGTCGACGGGAATGCTGTGGACGGTGCCCGACGGTGTCGCCATCTCGACCGACCAGTGGACGCTGGGTGAGGACGATCATGAGGCGGGCACGGTCGAGGTCGACGACATGGCTCAGCAGGAGCCGCCCGTCGCTGTCGCGGACTCGTTCGGTGTGCGCTCGGGCAGTCTCGTGCTTCTGCCTCTGCTTCTGAACGATCACGACCCCAATAAGAAGGACGTGCTGTCGATCGATCCCGAGTCGATCGGGGCCGGTCTTGCCGACCCCGGCTTCGGTGAGCTCGGTCTGGTGGGCAACGATCAGCAGGTGGCGGTGCGGGTGACCGCGACCTCGGGGTCGAGCTCGTTCATGTACGCGGTGTCGGATGGTGCCGCGCGATCGGCGTCGGTTCCGGTGGTGCTGACTGTTGTTCCCGACGACGTGAATTCCGCACCGGCCTGGTGCCCGGTCGAGGGCTGTGTGCAGGTGTGGCCGACGCCGCAGTTGGCGGCGGGTGGCACGATCACGGTTCCCGTGCTCGATGGCTGGGTTGACCCCGAGGGTGACCCGATCGTCTTGGCGGATGTGCGCAAGGCGAACCCCGGTGATCCGGTGACGGTGGTGCCGACGGCGGATGGCAGTGTCGCGATTCGCCACAGCGATCCGAACGCTTCGGGTCTTGCGCTCGTGCTCACGGTGGTCGTGGTCGATTCTCACGGCGCGGTCGCGGAGAAGGATCTCGAGGTGACGATCGGGTCGAGCCCGGCGATCAAGGCCTCGCCGGTGGCGGTGACCTCGGCACCGGGTGAGAAGGTGTCGGTGCGCGTCGCCGATCACGTTCTGGGCGGCTCGGGTGCGTACCGTGTCGTCGACGCTGTGGAGTCTGCGGCGAGCGCGGATGGCCTCGTCATCGTTCCGAACGCCGCTGC
>JAHBSW010000033.1 GCA_019638935.1 Cryobacterium sp. | reverse complement strand
ATGCGCATGACGTCGTCGTGGCTGTCGATCCAGCTCAGCTCGGCGTCGACGCTCGTGAACTCGGTCGCGTGACGGCTCGTGAACGAGGGGTCGGCACGGAAGGCTGGCGCGATCTCGAACACCCGGCCGAAGCCGGCGGGCTGCGCCATCTGCTTGAAGAACTGGGGGCTCTGGGCGAGGTAGGCGGTCGTCTCGAAGTACTCGAGCTCGAACAGCTCGGCGCGCGACTCCGAGGCGCTCGCCATGAGCTTCGGCGTGTGGATCTCGATGAAGTCGTTCTCCACCCAGTAGCTGCGCCACGCGTGCTCGAGGGTCGTCTGGATGCGGAACACGAGCTGGTGCTTCGGCACGCGCAGGTCGAGAAAGCGCCAGTCCTGACGCTTGTCGGGGCTCGAGTCCTCGGCGATGGGGGTCTCGGGGATGGCCTCCGCCACGACATCCAGAGTCTCGATGAGCACCTCGATGCCGCCGAGCTTCACGCGCTCGTCGTGCTTCAGCAGACCCGTCACCGTGAGGAACGTGCCGGTGGCAAGCGGCGAGATCGCGTCGGCGATGGCGTCGCTCTCCTCCGCTCGCGGGTGCACGAGCTGCAGCGCGCCCGACTCGTCGCGCAGCACCACGAACTGCACCTTCTTCTGGTCGCGCACCGTATCCACCCAGCCCGAGACGGTCACGGGACCGTCGTCGAGGGCGGCGAGGTTGCGGATGAGGGTGCGTTCGGCCATCCGTCAAGTCTACGGACTCCGCTGGTCGAGCAGCCCGCGCAGCGGGCGCATCGAGACCCCCGAGTCAGCCTTGGTCTCGATACGACCGCTTCGCGGTCACTCGACCAGCGGCACCTGCGCGCGGCGGGCGCTCGGCGGGGTTGCTTAGACTGGAGGGCGTGCCCGCAGAACAAATCCACCTCGTTCGCCACGGGGAGGTTCACAACCCCGATGGTGTGCTCTACGGGCAGTTGCCGAACTTCCGGCTCTCCGAGCGCGGTGAGCAGATGGCTGCGGCTGCGGCCGCCGAGCTGAGCCGCTCGGGTCGCCCCGTCGCACGGCTCATCGCGAGCCCGCTGCAGCGCGCGCAGGAGTCGGCGCAGCCCATCGCGGATGCCTTCAGCCTGCCCATCGACACCGAGCCGCGCATCATCGAGCCCACCAACCGCTTCGAGGGACTGACCTTCGAGTTCGGTCCTGCCGTCATCCTGCGGCCGAAGTCGTGGCCGTGGGTGCTCAACCCGTTCAGGCCCAGCTGGGGCGAGGCCTACGTGTCGATCGTCGAACGGATGCGCGCCGCAATCGTCGACGCGCACGCATCCGTCGACTCGGGTGACGTCGTGCTCGTGAGCCACCAGTTGCCGATCTGGATGGTGCATCGCTCGGTCGCGGGAGAGCCGCTGTGGCACGACCCGCGCAAGCGGCGCTGCACGCTCTCCAGCATCACGAGTTTCGAGCTCGTCAACGGCGAGCTCGGCGAGGTCGGCTACCGCGAGCCGGCGGCAGAGCTTCTCGAAGGCTCCATCGACCAAGGAGCGGTGTGACCGTGTATTCCCGCAGGTTCGTCGTCGCCGCTGCGACGGTCGCCACCGTCGCGCTCGCGCTCGCCGGGTGCTCGACGAGCGATCCGCTCGCCGAGCAGTACCGTTCCGGCACCGACCAGAACTACATCGCGGGCGACGGCAGCCTGCTCGAGATCGCGCAGAGCAATCGCGGTGACGTGATCGTGTTCGAGGGCGTCGACGAGCACGGCGCGGCGATCTCCAGCAGCGATCATCTCGGCGAAGTGCTCGTCGTGAACTTCTGGGCCAGCTACTGCGTTCCCTGCCGCGTCGAAGCACCCGACCTCCAGGCGCTCTCCGAGGAGTGGGAAGGCAACGGCGCGAGCTTTCTCGGCATCAACACCTGGGACGAGCCCGACACCGCTCTCGCCTTCTCCCGCACCTACGGGGTGACCTACCCGAGTGTCATGGACGCGGCATCCGGCACCGCCCAGCTCGCTTTCGCCGGCAACGTGCCCCCGAGCGCCCTGCCGACGACCATCGTGCTCGACAAGCAGGGTCGCGTGGCGGCACGCATCCTCGGGCAGATCAAGGCGAAGTCGATTCTCGACAGCCTCATCGAGCGAGTCGTGAACGAGAGCGACGCGGCGGGGTCCACGGGGTGAGCGACCCGATCGGGGAACTCGTATTCAGCGGCAACCTCCTGGTGGCCCTGCCCATCGCGCTGCTCGCCGGACTCATCTCGTTCGCGTCACCGTGCATCCTGCCGCTCGTGCCGGGCTACCTCGGCTACGTGGGCGGGTTCGCCGGCGGCGCGGGAGGCACCCCCGACGCCAAGGCCGAGCGGCGTCGGCTCTTTCTCGGCGTGCTGCTGTTCGTTCTCGGGTTCACCCTCGTGTTCGTGACCTTCGGCGTCGTGTTCGGCGTCGCGGGGCTCGTGCTGAACCAGTGGCTCGACCTCATCATCCGCGTCGCCGGCGTCATCATCATCGTGATGGGACTCGTCTTCATCGGCGGGCTCGGCCGACTGCAGCGCACGTTCAAGCCGCGGTGGCGCGTCGCGACCGGACTCGGCGGGGCTCCCCTGCTCGGCATCGTGTTCGGCCTCGGCTGGACCCCGTGCGTCGGCCCCACCCTCATCGCGGTGAGCGCCCTCAGCCTCGACAGCGGCTCGCCCTGGCGCGCCGCGGTTCTCGCCCTCGCCTACTGCATCGGCCGGGGTGTGCCGTTCCTGCTCGTCGCCCTCGGATTCGGCTGGGCGGCGAGCACGATCGCGTGGGTGCGTCGCAACATCCGCGTCGTCAACCTCATCGGTGGTCTCATACTCGTCGCGCTGGGCATCCTCATGGTCTCGGGCCTGTGGCGCGCATGGATGTCAGCACTCGGGGCGGTGATCGTCAGCTTTGTCCCGGCCCTCTGATCACTACGACTCGGCGCCGCCGAGCATCACGCAGCCCGAGCTCGGCGTCATCGGCTACGTGCGCTTCTTCTGGCGTCAGCTGACGAGCATGCGCACGGCACTCCTGCTGCTGCTGCTGCTCGCGCTCGCGGCGATTCCGGGCTCGCTCGTGCCGCAGCGCAGCTCCGACCCCAACGGCGTCGTGCAGTACTTCGATGCGAACCCCGCGCTCGCGCCCCTTCTCGACTCGCTGCAGCTCTTCGACGTGTACGCCTCGGTATGGTTCTCGGCCATCTATCTGCTGCTCTTCATCTCCCTCATCGGCTGCGTCATCCCGCGCACGACCCATCACCTCAGGGCGTTGCGCTCGCGACCGCCTCGAACGCCCGCTCGGCTCGAGCGTCTCGAGGGCTTCACGGTGCGCGAGCCGGACACGTCGGCACTCGGTGCGGCTGCAGGCTCCGACACCGCGGCATCCGCCATCGACTCGGCGCGTGATCTGCTCGCGTCGCGCCATTACCGTGTCGAGCTCTACGAGGTGGGTGGCGCCCACTCGGTGTCGGCCGAGCGCGGCTACCTTCGCGAGACCGGCAACCTCGTCTTTCACACCGCGCTGCTCGGCGTGCTCGTCTCGATCGGCCTCGGCGGCAGCTTCGCCTACAACGGCCAGAAGGTCATGATCGAGGGCGCGCCGTTCGTGCACGTGCTCGGATCATACGACTCCTTCAATCCAGGCCGATTCTTCGACGAGAGTCACCTCGAGCCCTTCGTGATGACGCTCGAGCGCTTCGAGGTCGACTACGAGGAGTTCAACCTCAACGCCTACGGCGTGCCGACCGACTTTCGCGCGGCCGTGACCGCGCGCGACCAGGAGGGCAACGAGTCGGGAGCGGTCATTCGCGTCAACCACCCCTTCGAATTCGGCGGAACCAGGGTCTACCTGCTCGGCAACGGCTACGCCCCGACGATCACCGTGCGCGACGGCGAAGGCAACATCGCCTTCAATCGGGCCGTTCCCTTCTTGCCGCAAGACAGCAACCTCACATCTCTCGGCATCATCAAGGCCCCGGATGCTCTCCCCGAGCAACTGGGAATGATCGGCTTCTTCTACCCCACGGCCGGTGTTCTCGCCTCGGGCGCCTACACCTCGATCCACGCCGACCTGCTCGACCCGCTGCTCACGCTGCGCGTCTACACGGGCGACCTGGGACTCGACGATGGCATCCCGATCTCGGTCTACACCCTCGACACCGACGAGCTCACCGAGGTCGTCGGCGGCGACAGTGGCGTCGAGACGATCGAGCTCAGGCCCGGTGAGACGGCCCAACTGCCGAACGGCCTCGGCTCCGTGACGTTCGAGACGATGACGCCCGGAGCGGGCGCGAACAACTGGGCGGGTTCGGTCAAACGCTTCGCCTCCTTCGACCTGCACCACAACCCGGCCGAGTTGGGCGCGCTCGTCTTCGCCGTGCTCGCCCTGCTCGGACTGCTGTGCTCGCTCTTCGTGCCGCGCCGTCGCGTGTGGGTGAAGGCGAAGGCGTCGCCGGGCGGAGGCATCCGTCTCGAGTATGCGGGGCTCGCCCGCGGCGAGGATCCAGGTCTCGTCGAGGCCGTGGCGGACATCGCCGACACGCACGGCGGTAAGGTTGAGGAGTGACTGAACAGCTCGCGTCGGCGGCGCTCGTCGCCATCTACTCTGCGATGGCCGTGTACTCGATCGCTCTCGTCTTCTTCGCGATCGACATCGCCAAGCGCTCCTCACTGAAGGCGTCGCCCGTGCAGTCGGAACTGCTCGGGCAGGCCGACGGATTCCGCGGATCGATCGCTGTTGCAAAGCGTGCGGCTCCGGTGGCGCAGGCGAAAGCCAGTCGCTTCGAGCGCACCGGCTTCGCGCTCACGATTCTCGCGTGGCTTCTGCACCTTGCCGGCGCCGTGCTGCGCGGGCTGGCGAACGGCTACGTGCCGTGGTCGAACATGTTCGAGTTCTCTCTCGTCGTGTCGCTCGCGCTGACGACGGTGTTCCTCGGCATCCAGTTCTGGCAGAAGCTCGGCTACCTCGGCGTCTACGCGACGGGTGCGTCGCTCATCGTGCTGGGTGTCGGCACGGTCAACTTCTACGTCGACGTCACGCCGCTCGCGGTTCCGCTGCAGTCGGTGTGGATCATCATCCACGTCGGTGTCGCCATCCTCGCGACCGCGTTCTTCGCCATCGGCGCGGGGCTCTCGATCCTGCAGCTGCTCAAGGCTCGCTACGAAGCCAACCCCGACGCCTCGCGGCTCGGTTTCCTGCGCACGATCCCCAGCTCGGTCAGCCTCGAGTCACTCGCCTACCGCATGGTCGTCGTCGGCTTCGTGCTGTGGACCTTCACCCTCATCGCGGGCGCCATCTGGGCCGAACGCGCGTGGGGCCGCTTCTGGGGCTGGGACACCAAGGAGGTCTGGACCTTCATCATCTGGGTCATCTACGCCGGATACATTCACGCGCGGGCGACCCGCGGCTGGCGCGGAGCTCCCTCCGCCTGGCTCTCCATCGTCGGCATCGCCGCGGTCGTCTTCAACTACACAATCGTCAACCTCTTCTTCAAGGGTCTCCACGCCTACTCAGGTCTTTGAGGTAGAACCAACGGATGACCGAACAACCGTCGGCACCCGTCACGCGGTGGGGCTGGCTGCGCCGATGGCTCCGCGGCTGGCGCGGCTGGGTCGTCTTTCTCGTCATCTTCGCCCTCTTCTGCACCGCCCTGGGAATCTGGCTCGCCAAGGCATTCGAGCCCGCACCCGACCCGTGGAGCGAGTACCCGGGTGTCGGGGGAACCCCGATGGCCGACATCCTCGACGACGACTCGGTCGAGCGGATCGGCGAGCGATTCGAGGAGGTTGCGGCGGACATCCGCACCTCCATCACCGCAGAGTTCGGCTTCGACTGGGTGCAGCACGGTGAGCCGGAGCTCCGCGATCGCACGAACCGTTTCGGCGGTACCTCGATGCTGCAGCAGTACCGTGGTCCGGCCTGGCAGACCCTCGGCACCCTGCGCGACATCGACGACAAGCAGCGCCTGCTCGAACTGGTCGCGCCGATCATCGAGGCGCACGGATTCGGCACCCCCGAACTGAGGAACACGATGGGGCCGGATGCCGTGCCCGAGTATGGCGACTTTCTGCTGGAGGACCAGGGCCGCTGGGTGCTGTCGGCGCGACCGCCCGAGACGACGCGTGGCGAGTTGCGCGTGACGATCCTCGACCTCGCGCGCGATCGAACGGGTGGGCTCGCCGCGGGCTCGGCGGATGACATCGCGAGTCGCGGCTACGAGCGCGAGTATGTCTCGATCATGTTCGTCGGAGACCTCATGCTGCGCGAGGCCGATCGTGAGGAGTTCGAGCGCAGGTCGCTGCGCTACGAGGGGCATCTGCCGCCCGCGCCGAGCTTCTAGCGCGCTGGAGCATAGAGCGAAGGCAATTTCTTGCCTTCGCGGCGACGCCAGCGCCGACGCCCATCTCGGGCGTCGGGTCAACGCCGTGGTAGGCGGTGATTTCGAGATCGCC
Source organism: Cryobacterium sp. (assembly GCA_019638935.1). Classification (GTDB taxonomy): domain Bacteria; phylum Actinomycetota; class Actinomycetes; order Actinomycetales; family Microbacteriaceae; genus Terrimesophilobacter. Next base: position 23,311 of record JAHBSW010000033.1, on the reverse strand, counting down.
TGCGGCGATCTCCTCAACCACCACGTACGAGCAGGGCGTGGCAACGACGCAGCCGGTCACGCCACCAGGCGTCTCGTTCGGGGTCTGCCCGGTGCTCGTCGAGGAGTGCGTCGTCTACCTCGACCCGGCGCACCGGGATCGCGCCGCCGGCGGGGCGCAGCGGGCGTGCCGTGACGTCGCTCGCAAGCAGCGCCGCCGTGCCGAGCCCGCAGTCGAACTCAAGGGTGGGAACGCTCGCGGCGAGGTGAGCACCCATCGAGAGCCCCACGCTCGAGTCCAGTGCGCTCGAGACGACGACGGGCAGCCCCGCCTCGGCGACGATCGCGAGGGCGTGCCGGATGCCGCCGAGCGGCTGCGCTTTGATGACGAGCACGTCTGCCGCTCCCGCTCGCGCGACCGCGAGCGGGTCGTCGGCCTTGCGCACGCTCTCATCCGCCGCAATCGGTATGCCCAGGTACTTCACACGGCGCCGCAGCCCCGCGAGCTCGGCCACCGTCGCACAGGGTTGCTCGACGTACTCGAGGTCGAACTCGGCGAGCGCGTGAATGGATGCCTCCGCCTCGTCGAGGCTCCACGCGCCGTTGGCATCGAGACGGATGCGACCCTCGGGTCCCAGATACTCGCGCGCCGCCCGCACGCGGGCCACGTCGTCGGCGCGAGACTGCCCCCGTTCGGCGACCTTCACCTTGACGGAGCGGCAGGGGCCGAACCGGTCCAAGACCTCGGCCACGGCTTCTGGCCCGACCGCCGGCAGCGTTGCATTGACAGGAATCAGTTCGCGCAGCAGCGGTGGTGTCTCGAACCAGCCGAACTCGATGGCGGCCCGCAGCCAGGTGGCGGCCTCGGCATCCGGGTACTCCGTGAAGGGCGAGAACTCGCTCCAGCCCTCGGGCCCGCGCAGCAGGAGCACTTCGCGCTCGTCGACGCCGCGGAATCTGGTCGAGAGCGGGAGCACGACGACGCGTGCGGCGCTGAGCAGTTCATCTAGCGCGGGCAATTCGTCGGCGCTGGGCGGCATGGGTTCAGCCTAGAGGCTGAGCCTCTCGGCACAGCGATAACCTGATACCACCATGGCGACGACACCGCGAAAGCGCACGCAAAGCTCCGAGGGATGGCTCGACGGCCTTTCGGCGAGGGAGGAGGAGGTCGAGCGCCGTCCGGTGCCGATCGGACTCATCGCCTTCATCGTCGCACTCTTGTTCATCGCCCTCGAGGTGGTGGGCGTCATCCTTGCGCTCGACTCCCAGTACGCGGCCGCGACCCTCATCGGGCAGATCGTCACACTCGGCACGGCGCTGCCCTTGCTGCTCGGGCTCGCCGCTGTCATCACCGGGTGGGCACGTGGCTGGGGGGTGCTCGCCGTGCTGCTCTCGGTGCTCGCGAACCCGCTCGTGCTCAACGCCGTGCTTGACGGCGCTTCGCGCCTCTAGTCGCTCGTACGGGGCCTCGGCTCAGAGAATAGGCTGAACCCATGGCCGTTTCAGAGTTGTTCGACGCCGCCGAGTGGACGGATGCCCCGGGGTTCGCCGACCTCACCGACGTCACCTACCACCACTCGGTCGACGGTCGCATCGCGCGCGTGGCGTTCGACCGGCCGGAGGTGCGCAACGCGTTCCGTCCGCACACCGTGGATGAGCTCTACGCGGCGCTCGACGACGCGCGTCAGAACCCGCGCATCGGGGTCGTGCTGCTCACCGGCAACGGACCGAGCGCGAAGGACGGGGGCTGGGCGTTCTGCTCGGGGGGAGATCAGCGTATCCGTGGCCGGGACGGGTATCAGTATGAGGGTCTCGATACGCCGACTTCGTCGGCTGCTCGACCAGCAGAAGAGAGGCCCGGTGATCGAGTAGCCGACGAAGTCGGCGTACCGAGACCCGACGTGCGCACAGGCAGACTCCACATTCTTGAGGTGCAGCGCCTCATCCGGTTCATGCCCAAGGTCGTCATCGCGGTCGTTCCCGGCTGGGCCGCCGGCGGGGGGCACTCCCTGCACGTCGTCTGCGATCTCACCCTAGCGAGTGCGGAGCACGGGCGCTTCAAGCAGACGGATGCCGATGTCGGTTCCTTCGACGCGGGCTACGGCAGCGCGTACTTCGCCCGGCAGATCGGGCAGAAGGCCGCCCGCGAGGTGTTCTTTCTCGCGCGTGAGTACTCGGCCCAGCGCGCCTACGAGCTCGGTGCCGTGAACGCCGTCGTGCCGCACGCGGAGCTCGAGGCGACCGCGCTCGCGTGGGCCCGCGAGATCCTCACGAAGTCGCCCACGGCCATCCGCATGCTCAAGTTCGCCTTCAACGCGGTCGACGACGGACTCGTCGGACAGCAGGTTTTCGCGGGCGAGGCCACCCGTCTCGCCTACGGCACCGACGAGGCCGTCGAGGGACGCGACGCGTTCCTCGAGAAGCGCGGCCCCGACTGGTCGCCATACCCCTGGCAGTTCTGAGATGCCGCGGCCGCTCCGTGTGCTGCCGACTCGCGATGCGATCGAGGTTCGGGATGCGCTCGCGAGCGCGCTCGAGGGCGACGGGCCGGCGCTGCTCCCCGTCGATCCTTCGGCGGCCGCACTTCCGGGGGCTCCCGCTGACGTGAACGACGACGTCGCGCTCGTCGTCGCGACGAGCGGCTCGACCGGCGCGCCCAAGCTCGTCGCGCTCGGTGCCGCCGCGCTGCGCGCGAGCTCGGCCGCCGCGCACGCCGCACTGGGCGGGCCGGGTCAGTGGCTGCTCGCCCTGCCCTCGCACTACATCGCGGGACTCAACGTGCTCGCCCGATCGCTCGACGCGGCGATCGACCCCATCGCACTGCCGGAGGGACCGTTCGATCCGGTCGCGTTCGGCGACGCGGCCGTCCGGCTCGAGCATCCGCGCCGCTACACCTCGCTCGTGCCCGTGCAGCTTGCGCGACTGCTCGACGAACCGGCGGTGCACGACGCGCTCCGCCGGTTCGACGCGATTCTCGTGGGCGGCCAGGCCACCCCGTCGGAGCTTCTCGACCGCTCGCGCCGCCTCGGACTCACCGTCGTCCGCACGTACGGGTCGAGCGAGACCGCGGGTGGCTGCGTCTACGACGGCAGTCCTCTCGACGACGTCCGGGTGCGCATCGTCGATGGCGAGGTGTGGCTGTCGGGGCCGACCCTCGCGAACGGGTACCTCTCCGGCGCCGATACCGACAGCGCCTTCGTCACCGAGGCAGGCGTTCGCTGGTACCGCACGGGTGATCTCGGAACGGTGACCGACGGCATCCTGAGCATCGTCGGTCGCATCGACGATCAGATCGTCTCGGGCGGCACCAACGTCTCGCTCGGCGCCGTCGAATCGGTGGTGCGACGGATGCCGCGGCTCGCCGACGCGGTGGTGGTCGCGGCCCCGAGCGAGCGGTGGGGTTCTGTGCCGGTGCTCGTGACGACCGCTGACGTCGAGCTGGCGCTCGTGCGCACGGCGGTGAAAGAGGCGCTGGGACCGGCCGCTGCTCCCGCGAGGATCGTGCGCGTCGAGAGGATTCCGCTGCTGCCGAGCGGCAAGCCCGACCGTCAGGCGCTCACCCGCTTGGCTGCCCAGTAGGATTCTGGCGTGGCCAAGACATCCCGAGCAAAGAAGCAGCGCATCGACCCCTCGAAGGTTGCGCGCGCCGCGAGATCGACGAAGCAGAAGAGGTCGGGTTCGCCCGTTACTGTCGTGCGCAAGGCGACGCTGGGCGACTGGATCGGTGGCGCACGTCTGCGCACGCTGCCGCTGTCGATCAGCCCCGTCGTGCTCGGCTCGGCGATCGCCTACGCCGAGGAGGGGTTCGAGCGGTTCCACTGGGTCATCGCGCTCGCCTGCCTGGCGGTCGCGGTGCTCCTGCAGATCGGCGTGAACTTCGCGAACGACTACTCCGACGGGGTTCGTGGCGCTGATCGTCACCGCGTCGGGCCAAGCCGGCTCACCGGTTCGGGAGCCGCGAAGCCCCGCACGGTGCTCATCGTCGCACTCTTCTTCTTCGCGCTGTCGGCCGCGGCGGGAGTCGCCATCGTGGTGCGCACGGAGCACTGGTGGCTGCTCGCCGTCGGTGCCGCGTGTCTGCTGGCGGGCTGGTTCTACACGGGCGGAAAGCGTCCCTACGGCTACTACGGTCTCGGTGAGCTCTTCGTCTTCGTCTTCTTCGGCCTCGTGGCCACCGCGGGCACGACCTTCGTGCAGTCGGGCACGCTGCCGCTGCTCACCTGGCTGGGTGGTGTGATCACGGGCCTCTTCGCCTGCGCCGTGCTGCTCACGAACAATCTGCGCGATCTCGAGCAGGACAGGGCGTCGGGCAAGCGCACGCTGACCGCGCTCATCGGGTCGCTGCCGTCGCGCATCGTCTACACGGCCTTCGTGCTGGCGCCGTTCGTGATCCTCGTGTTCTTCGCGCTGCTCTTCCCCAACGCGAACTACGTGTTCTTCGCACTCTTCCTGGTGATTCCCTCGTCGCTCATCGTGATGACCGCCACCACGGCGAAGGAGTTCGTGCTCGCTCTCACCCTCACGAGCCTTGCCTCACTGGCGTTCTCGGTCGGGCTCGCGGCCGCGATCGCGTTCTAGTAGGGAGCCGGCCGGGCCATTACTCGGTCGACGCATCCTCGAACTCGGCGTCGACATCGGGTTCTGGGTCGTCGACCTTCCTGGCGAGGTCGAGAGCGATCGACTCCCGCATGCTGTTCAGGGCGAGGAACGAGACGCACGCGCCGACAATGGTCGCGAGGATGGCGGCCCACCACCAGTCGAAACCGAGCCACAACAGTGCTGTGAGCGGCACGATGAAGGCGGCGAGGCGCAGCACTGTGAAGAGAACGACGCGACGAGACACCCCCCCATCCTAAATCCGATAAACACGACCACGCTGAGCATGGTCGACGATGCGGCGGCTGCAGTCGGCGCAGTGACCACGAACCGGCGCAGGGCTCTTCCCGGGCACGACGCGGCGCTCGCGGGTAGTATCGAGGTATGGCTCGCGTGCTCCTGATCGCAGGTGTCGCGGCGGCATTCTTCACGGTGTACGCCGTCGTCGATTGTGCCGTCACGGCGCGCGAGCGTGTGCGCGGCATCCCCAAGCTGGCCTGGATCGTCGTCATTCTGCTGCTGCCGGTCGTGGGCGGCATCCTGTGGCTCATCATCGGCAAGGACCGCACCACCGGTCGTCCGGTTCGTGGCGCGGCAGCGCCCGACGACGACCCCGCGTTCCTGCAGCGCATCGGCGAGGGTGCCGCTCGCGAGGAGCGCATCCGTCAGCTCGAGGAGGAACTCGCCGAGCTGGACGACGACTCCAAAGACGCATGACCGAGCCGCGAGACTCGGCGACCGAGTTCGCGGTCGACCTGCTCACCGAGTTCGCGAATCTGGGCGTGCGCGACGTCGTGGTGAGCCCGGGGTCGCGGTCGCAAGCGCTCGCGCTCGCGGCGGCCGCGCTCGAACAGGCGGGAACGCTGCAGCTTCATGTTCACATCGATGAGCGCTCGGCAGGGTTCGTCGCGCTCGGCCTCGCCATCGAATCACGGATGCCGGTGCTCGTCGTCACGACGTCGGGCTCGGCCGTGGCGAACCTTCACCCCGCGGTTCTCGAGGCATTCCACTCCGCAGTGCCGCTCATCCTGCTCACGGCGGATCGGCCGGATGAGCTTCGCGGCATCGGCGCCAACCAGGCCACTCACCAGGTCGGACTCTTCGGTGAGTCGACGCGCTTCGTGCGAGACGTACATGCGCCGTCCGGTGCCGCAGCATCCGGGTCACACGGAGCTGCATCACCGGGGTCAGGCTCGCGCGAGCTCGCCCGCGAGGCCTTCTCTGCGGCGGCAGGTCACTCCTCGGCCGCGGGTCCCGTGCAGCTCAATCTGGCGTTTCGCGATCCGCTCTCGGGTCCGATCGGCGAGCTGCCGGATGTCGTGCCAGACCCCCTGCCGGCCCCCGTCTCTCTCACAACCGCGGTTGCCCCCGCGCCGTACACGGTCGTCATCGCGGGTCACGCCGCCGGGCCTGACGCCGAAGCCGTCGCCCACGCGCTCGGCGCGCCGCTGCTCGCCGAGGTGACGAGCGGAGCCCGCTTCGGGCGCAACCTCGTCGTGTCCTACCGTGAACTTCTCGCACGTTCCGACTTCGGTGGCCGCGTGCGGCGCGCGATCGTCTTCGGCCATCCGACGTTGAGCCGAGAGGTTCCCGCACTGCTCGAGCGCGAGGGCGTCGAGGTCATCGTCGTGCGCTCGGGCGGCGAAGACTTCAACCCCGGTCGCCGCGCAGCTCAGTTCGTGGAGGCTCTCGCGGTCGACGAAGCGGCGGTGACGGATGCCGCGCCCGCTGTTCCCGGAGCCCGCGTCTGGCTCGGAGAATGGGTTGCCGCGAGTCGCGCCATTCTCGAGCAGATCGACACCGGCCTCCCTGCGCAGAGATTCGACCCCGATGCCTCCCGCACCGACGACAAGACCGCGGTCGCTGAGTTCGCCCGCGCCCAGCTCGAGGTCTTTCGGCAACCCGTGACCCGCGCGGGACTCGTGAGCGCCGTGTGGAACGCCACCTGGCCGCACGACCGACTCGTGTTCGCGGCATCCCGGCTCATCCGCGATGCCGACCGCACCGTGCCGGGCAAGCGCGTCAGCGTGCACGCGAATCGGGGACTCGCGGGCATCGACGGCACGATCGCGACCTCCGTCGGCATCGCTAGAGCAAGCCAGCGCACGGGCGGTTCTTCGGCGGCGGGTGTGACCAGGGTCGTGCTCGGAGATCTGGCCGCCCTGCACGATGTCGGCTCGCTGCTGACGAGCCCCGGCGAGTCTCTCCCGCGGATGCAGCTCGTCATCGGCAATGACCGCGGAGGCACCATCTTCGACAAGCTCGAGGTGGCCGCGACGGCGAACTCCACGCTGTTCGACCGCGTGCTCTACACGCCGCACGAGGTGAACTTCGCGGGCCTTGCGGAGGCCTACGGCTGGGAGTACGTGCGCGCAGAAAACCGGGGCGAGCTCGACGAGGCGCTCACCGCGTCCGGCGGTCGCACGATCATTGAGACTCCCCTGCCCCGCTGACCGGTGGGTAGCATCTCTTCATGGCGAAGAACGAGTGGAAAGACGACCCCTCGGAGCTGTTGCGCGCAACCGCGACCTTTCGGCTGAGCGAGGTGGACCCCGACTCTACCCCCGGGTTCGAGGGAGACAAGGGCGATGCGGAAGAGCTGCTCGCTGATCACGCGCACGAGCTCGCCGACTGGCAGGAGCGCTTGTTCGCGGAGAGCAGGGAGGGCAGCAATCGCTCGCTGCTGCTCGTGCTCCAGGCGATGGACACCGCGGGCAAGGGCGGCATCGTGCGACACGTCGCCGGAGCCTTTGACCCGAAGGGCGTCGCCGTCACGGGCTTCGGGGTGCCGACGCAGGAGGAGAGTGAGCACCACTTTCTGTGGCGCATCCGCAAGCGACTGCCCGCCCCCGGCATCGTCGGAGTCTTCGACCGCTCCCACTACGAGGTCGTGCTCATCCACCGCGTGCGCGAGTTGACGCCGCTCGACGAGATCGAGACGTACTACGACGTGATCAACGACTTCGAGCGCGAGGTCGTCGACAGCGGAACCCAGATCGTCAAGGTCATGCTGCACATCGGTCTCGACGAGCAGAAGGAGCGTCTCGCCGAGCGTCTCGACCGCAGTGACAAGCACTGGAAGTACAACCCAGGCGATGTCGACGAGCGGATGCTGTGGCCGCAGTATCAGCAGGCGTACCAGCTCGCGATCGAGCGCACGTCGACCGATCACGCACCCTGGTTCGTCGTGCCCGCCAACAAGAAGTGGTACGCGCGCATCGCCGTGCAGCGCCTCTTGCTCGACGCGCTCGAGCGTATGAACCCCGAGTGGCCCGCGGCCGACTTCGACGTCGCGGTCGAGAAGAAGCGACTTGCGGCGTCGTGACCGTTCGCAACTCAGGAAGGTTTTCGCTTAGGCGTCAGAATTGCACTGAGACCGCTGCTCTCAGCGAATTCTTGCTGAGTTGCGAACAGGGTTAGCTGCCGAGCGCGGTGAAGCGCTGTTGCCACGCAGCGCTCAACTGCGCGTAGCGCTCGTCCCACTCGATGCCGGTGGTCCTGTCGGGGTCGGTGATGGACGTCGCGGCCGCTCCCAGAAGCTCGTCGAGTTGCTCGAGATAGGTCTGCCAGCCGGGCGCGTAGAACCGAGACCGTACCCGCTCGTGGTGCAGTCTCAGCAGGGCGCCTTCGGCGACGGCCTCGACGGTCACCGTGAGCACGGTCGGCTGCTCTTCGATCGCGTGCCACGACGTCACGAGGCGATGGGGCGGTTCGCACTCGAGCACGGTTCCGGTGCACCACTCGCTGCCATCGTCGCCGAGCGCATGCCACGTACCGCCGAGGCTCAGGTCGCCCGTGTAGCTCGCCATCCACCGCGCGAGTCGTTCACGGTCTGTCACGGCGTTCCACACGTCTTCGACATCGGTGGCGAGCACGCGCTCGAAGTCGAGCGTGAACGTGTCACCCGTGTTCGTGAGCTCGCCGAAGGTGATCGTCATGATGCGTTCTCCTGTTCGGCCCGCTTGCCGCGGGCGATCTCTGTTTCGAGGGCGTCGAGCCGCTGGTTCCACAGCGAGCGGTAGCGGTCGACCTGGTTCTGGAGCTGGTCGATGACGAGCGGTTCGAGTCGGTAGATGCGGCGAGGCCCGTCGGGTCGGGCCGAGACGAAGCCCGCCTCTCGCAGGACTCTGAGGTGGCGAGCGACGGCGGGTTGACTGATGTCGAACTCGGCTTCGACGGTGCGCGACACATCACCCGCTGCGCGGTCGCCGCTCGCGAGCAGCTCGACGAGGCGTCGGCGAACAGGGTCGCTGAGGATGTCGAACGCGTGCACGGCGTTATCGTATAACATGTAAGTTATAAGTGCAACGACCCATGCGCGAGTTGCGGCAAATCCGTAGTTGATCACGCTTAGACCTCAGATTTGCCGCAACTCGCGGCGAAAGGGCGGGCCATACGGTGCAGCGAGACAGTCCTAGCCTCCGAAGGCCTCAACGATCGGGCGGAACTTCATCGTCGTCTCGGCGAGCTCGTGCTGCGGAACCGAGTCCACGACGATCCCCGCGCCTGCCCACGCCGTGATCGTGCCGTCGGCGGCGAGCTGTGCGCTGCGCAGAGCGATCGCCCACTCGCCGTCGCCGTCGGCCCCGACCCAGCCGACCGGTCCGGCGTAGCGCTCGCGGTCGAAGGGCTCGAGCTCGCGGATGGCGTCGATCGCGGCATCCGTCGGCGTACCCGCGACGGCCGCGGTGGGGTGCAGCGCGGCGATGAGATCGAGCGAGGTCGAGCCGTCGGAGAGGGTTCCCTCGACATCGCTCGCAAGGTGCCACAGGTTCGGCAGCTTGAGTGTGAACGGCACCTCGCTCGCCGTCACCGTGCCGTGCGACCGCAGCGCCGCGACCACGCTGTGCACCGCGAACTCGTGCTCATCCTGGTCTTTCGTCGATGTTGCGAGGGCGATGGATGCCTCGACATCGCTCGCGGCATCCGCGCCCCGTGCGGCGCTGCCCGCGAGCACCCGGGCGGTGACCGTTCCACGATGCACCGTGACCAGGGTTTCGGGACTCGACCCGAGAAAGCCGTCGACCGCGAAGTTCCAGCAGTCGGGGTATCCGTGCGCGAGCGAGGCGATGGCCGGCGCGAGGCCGGCATCGGAGTCGAGTGTCGCGGTGAGATCCCGCGCAACGACGATCTTGCTCACGCCGTTGTGACGAATGCCGTCCACGGCGCGTTCCACCGCGTCGAGGTAGCCCGCGGGGCTGAGGGTGCCCGACGCGAAGGTGGCGCGTGCCAGGCCGGTGATATTCGCTGGTTCAGGGTCGCCGAACTCGGTGACCGCAGTCCTGGACGACGGTGCCGGGGGCGAGGCATCCGTCGTCGCCGCGTCCGTCGTCGCAGTGTCGCTGGAGAGTGCGATGCGTGTGACCCAGGCGAGCCCGTCACGGCGGCCGATGACCAGGGACGGCACGATGAGCGTGCTCGTCGCGACTGACTCGTCATCGAACGCGAACGTTCCCAGGGCGACGAGACCGCTGCCCGCAACGCCGACCGCGTCATCGACGACGGCCCGCGCGGCCACCTCGCGCCAGGTGACGGATGCGTCGGCGAACCGATTCGCGCCCGAGAACTCGAGCCGAAGAGCCTCGCCGTGACCGACGAGACCGTTGCCTCGGCGCAACCAGAGGAGCGGCTGGCTCTGGTCGAGGTAGTCGAGCAGCGGGGCGGACAGCGCAAACGGCCTCGTCACGACACTGAGCGCGGGCACCGGGGTAGGCACAGCGGTCATGACGGGGTCCACGCGTCAAGCCTACGCCGGGTGTGCGATACCGACCGGCGACGATCAGCCGACCCGAATAGACTGGGCTCATGGCCAGGGCACGCAGTGACAAGCAACCCGACGAGGTTGCCGCGATGTTCGACGAGGTCGCGCCGGGATACGACCGCACGAACAATGCGCTGTCGGCCGGGTCGGTGCTGCTCTGGCGTTGGCAGACCGTGCGCGCGCTCGCTCCGCAGGCGGGGGAGAGAATTCTCGACGTCGCCGCGGGAACCGGCAAGAGCTCCGCTGCGATCGCGAAGTCGGGTGCCACGGTCGTTGCCGTGGACTTCTCGCCGGGAATGATCGAGGTGGGTCGTCAGAAGCATCCCGAGATCGAGTTCGTGGAGGGGGACGCAACGAAGCTGCCCTTCGCCACCGGCGAGTTCGACGCCGTGACGATCTCGTTCGGGCTGCGCAATGTCGACAAGCCGCTCAAGGCGCTCAAGGAGATGTACCGCGTGCTCAAGCCGGGCGGTCGCATCGTCGTGTGCGAGTTCTCGACGCCGACGCGCGCCATCTTCAGGGCGGGCTACGGCGTGTACCTCAGGTACGTCATGCCCGCGATCGCCGACGTCACGAGTTCCAACTCGGATGCCTACACCTACCTCGCCGAGTCGATCGACGAGTGGCCCGACCAGGCGACGCTGAGCCAGTGGCTGCGCGGAGCCGGGTTCTCGCGCGTGGCCCACCGCAATCTCACGCAGGGTGTCGTCGCGCTCCACCGCGGGCAGAAGCCGCTGAAGAAGGCGCGCGCATCGAAGGCGGCGACGGCTGCCGAGTCGGTCGAGACCGCGCCTGCCTCGCGCGACACCGCCACGAGCGACTCCGCTGCCACGTGATGAACGCAAACCCTGACTCTGCACTGTCTGCGGCGGGTGTCGCGAAGGCCAGGGTGAAGTCGCAGCGCGCCGGTCTCGCTGCCCACCTCGGTCTCGGTGAATCGATCTTCACGAGCCCCGCCGAACGCAGATTCGCCGAGCGAGTCGAGGAGGGTCTCATCGCGGTCGAGACGGGGCTGTTCGAACAGCTTCAGTTCAGCGACGCGCTCGCCGACACCACGGCCCGCTACCTGTTCGAGGCCGGCGGCAAGCGCGTTCGTCCCGCGCTCGCGCTGCTCACGGCTCAGCTCGGTGACGGCAGCACCGACGGCGTCATCGCTGCCGCACAGGCGATCGAGATGACGCACCTCGCGTCGCTCTACCACGACGACGTCATGGACGAGGCCGAGCTGCGTCGCGGCGTTCCCTCGGCGCACGTCACCTGGAGCAACTCCGTTGCGATCCTCACCGGCGACCTCCTGTTCGCACGGGCCGCGCGTCTCATCGCGGGGCTCGGCGAGATCGTCGCCACGCTCCAGTCCGACACCTTCGAGCGGCTGTGCCTCGGGCAGCTTCACGAGACGATCGGTCCTCAGCCCGGCGATGACCCCATCGAGCACTACCTGCAGGTGCTCGGCGACAAAACCGGCTCCCTCATCGCGGCGGCGGCTCATCTCGGGGTGCTGCTGTCGAACGCTCCGGTCGAGTTCGAGGTTCCCGTCAAGGAGTACGGCGAGAAGATCGGGATCGCCTTTCAGCTGGCCGACGATGTCATCGACCTCAGCGACGGCGACACGGGCAAGAACCCCGGCACCGACATCCGTGCGGGAGTATCGACGCTGCCCCTGCTCTACCTCAAGCGCGAAGCAGAGACCGACCCGGATGCCGCGACTCTGCTCGAGCGCCTCGCGCGCGGAGCAGACACCGACCCCGAGACGCCGCTGCCCGACTTCGACGCAGCGATCTCCGAGCTGCGCGGCCACGAGGTCACGCGTCGCACGATCGACGAGGCCCACCGCTGGGCGAACGAGGGGATCGCCGCACTCGCGCCGCTGCCCACGGGACCGGTCAAGCGAGCGCTCACCGTCTTCGCCGAAAACTTGGTGTCACGCACTGCGTGACGCGCCCGAGAACCTGAAGGAGTCAGCGTGACCACGCTTCGAGTCGCCGTCGTTGGCGCAGGCCCGGCGGGCATCTACGCCTCCGACCTGCTGCTCAAGGCCGAACGCAAGTTCGACGTCTCGATCGACCTGTTCGAGCAGCTGCCTGCCCCGTACGGTCTCGTTCGCTACGGGGTGGCGCCCGACCACCCACGCATCAAGGGAATCGTCACCGCCCTGCGCGAGGTGCTCGATCGCGGGGACATCCGTCTGTTCGGCAACGTGCGGTTCGGCACCGATGTGACCCTCGATGACCTCAAGCGGCACTACCACGCGGTCATCTTCGCAACCGGGGCGATCCGCGACGCCGAGCTCCAGATCCCCGGCCTCGACCTCGACGGAAGCTACGGCGCCTCGGACTTCGTGAGCTGGTACGACGGCCATCCTGACTTCTCACCGGAGTGGCCGCTCAACCACCGCGAGGTCGCCGTCATCGGCAACGGAAACGTCGCTCTCGATGTCGCCCGCATGCTCGTCAAGCACCCCGAGGATCTCCTGCCGACGGAGGTGCCCGACAACGTGTTCGACGGACTCACGGCGAGTCCGGTCACCGACGTTCACGTCTTCGGCCGTCGCGGACCGACCCAGGTCAAGTTCACTCCGCTCGAGCTGCGGGAGCTCGGTGAGCTGAACGATGTCGACATCATCCTCCACGACGAGGACTTCGGCCTCGACGACGGTTCAGCGGAGCTCGCGGCGACGAACAAGCAGCTCTTCGTGATCAACAAGATCCTCACTGGATGGCGCGAGCGCGAGGTCGGTGCGGCGAGTCGTCGGCTCCACCTGCACTTCTACTCCAAGCCCCTGGAGATCGTCGGCGGCGATTCAGCCGGTTCTCGCGCGGTGCGCGCGCTCAAGATCGAACGCACGCGACCGGATGGCGCGGGCGGTGTCGTGGGCACCGGTGAGATTCGCGAGATCCCGGTTCAGGCGGTGTACCGCGCCATCGGCTACTTCGGCTCACCGCTGGAGGGTGTTCCCTTCGACGAGCACCGCGGCGTGATCCCCAACGCGGGCGGACAGGCCCTCGACGACTCCGGCGAGGAGGTTCCCGGTGTGTACGCGACCGGGTGGATCAAGCGCGGTCCTCAGGGACTCATCGGCGCCACCAAGAGCGATGCCATGGAGACCGTGCAGAACGTGCTCAACGGCCAGGCCGGATGGTGGAACCCCGCTGAGCCGAGCCCCGAGGCGGTGACGGCCTTGCTCGAGGAGCGCGGCATCCGCTACACCGACATCGACGGCTGGCACAACCTCGACCAGCACGAGAGAACCCTCGGTGAGGCTCGGGGCCGCGAGCGCATCAAGGTCGTGCCGCGCGACGAGATGGTGGACATCTCGCTGCGCAACTCGGTGGTCGAGTAGCAGGTTCCCCCGACCACCTCGCTGATCGAGTAGCGGGCGAAGCCCGCGTATCGAGATCCTCGGGTCTCGATGCGCCGCAAGCGGCTACTCGACCACCGGGCGTGGCCGGCCACCTCACCACTCGACCACCGGATGACGCGCTACTGCACCGTCGCGGTCAGTCGCGCGACGTTGTCGAGTACCTGTGAGCGCAGGGGTCTGGCGAGCCACTCCTCGAGACCGAGCTCGCGAGAGTGCGCACGGTAGTCGGCCTCGAGCTCGCGCAGCTGCGTGACGAACGACTCGCCGTGCACCATGACCGAGATCTCGAGGTTGAGGCTGAACGACCGCATGTCCATGTTGCTCGACCCGATGACGGCCACCTCGTCATCGATGGTGAAGTGCTTGGGGTGCAGAACGGTCGGCGACCGATACAGCCAGATGCGCACACCCGCCTTGAGCAGCTGCTCGTAGTAGCTGCGCTGCGCGTGGTAGACCACGGGCTGATCGCCGATCTCGGAGACGAACAGCTGCACGTCGAGGCCCTTCTGCGCCGCCGTCGTGATCGCGTAGAGCATCGACTCGTCGGGAACGAAGTAGGGGCTGCAGATGATGATGCGCTCCTGGGCTGCGTAGAGCAGTGAGTTGAACAGGCGCAGATTGTTCTCACCGTCGAAGGCCGGGCCGCTTGGCACGACCTGAGCATTGACCGGATGCGCCGTGTTGACGGCCGCGACAGGGGGTACCTCGCTCGGCAGCAGCTGCTCGTCGCTCTCGGCGTACCAATCGCTCAGGAAGAGCGCGTTGATGCCGGCGACGACGGGACCGTGGAAGCGCACCATGAGGTCTTTCCAATGCAGTCCGCGCCGGATGTTCTTCGCCTTGAGGTAGCTCGAGTCGATGATGTTCTGCGAGCCCGTGAACGCGACATCCCCATCGATGACGAGCAGTTTGCGGTGGTTGCGCAGGTCGGGCCGTCGAAGCTCTCCCTTGAAAGGCTGGAACGGCAGCATGAGGTGCCATTCGACACCCTCCATCGCGCCGAGCCGCCGAACCGTCTCTCGATAGCGGGGATAGCGCCACGTCGCGATGTGGTCGAGCAGCACCCGAACGGTCACACCGCGCTTGGCTGCGGCTTCCAGCGCATCGAAGTAGGGCGCCGTCGTGTCGTCGAGAATCATGATGTAGAACTCGCTGTGCACGAACTCGGTCGCTGCGTTGACGGCATCCGTCATCGCCTGAATGGACTCGTCGTAGTCAGGCAGGAGCGTCGCGGAGTTGCCCTCCACGAGGGGCATCGCGCCGAGTGTGCGGTTGAGCGTCGCGATCGGCTCCAGCCATGCGGGGCGTTCTATCTCAGCGCGGGTTTTATCGATACCGGCAGTGAGGTCGAGAATGAACCGGTTGATCTCAGCCTGCTGCTCGCGCCGACGCTTGGGCAGGTAGCGACTGCCGAGAAGCAGAAAGAGGATCGTGCCGATGACGGGCAGAAAGAAGATCGCGAGCAGCCAGGCGAGCGCGGTCTGCGGTCTGCGGTTCTGCGGGATGTAGACGACCGCGATGATGCGGATGACGAGGTCGACGAGAAGAATCGCTCCCGCGATGAGCGCGAGAACAGAGGTCCCGTCCACTGCACCTCCCCGTTACTGCGCGAGCTAGCGGAAATTGACGAACTGCAGCGCGACGTCGAGGTCTTTTCCCTTGAGCAGTGCGATCGTCGCTTGAAGATCGTCGCGGCTCTTCGAACTCACCCGCAGCTCATCGCCCTGAATCTGCGATTTCACAGTCTTCGGAGCCTCGTCGCGAATGATCTTGCCGATCTTCTTGGCATCCTCTTGGCCGATGCCCTGCTTGATGCCGGCCTCGATGCGGTACTCCTTGCCCGACGCGAACGGTTCACCAGCATCGAGGCTGCGCAGTGAGATGCCGCGCTTGATGAGCTTCGACTCGAGCACGTCGAGCACGGCCTTGACACGCTCCTCGCTGCTGGCTTTGAGCAGCAGCCCCTCGCCGCTGAAGTCGACGCTGGCACCGACGCCTTTGAAGTCGTAGCGCTGAGCGATCTCTTTCTGGGCCTGGTTGACGGCGTTGTCGAGCTCCATCCTGTCGACTTTGCTCACGATGTCGAACGTTGAATCTGCCATGCCCTTCATGGTAGCCGGGCCTCCAGCCGAGGTGGGCCCGTGCTCAGCCCTGGTGTGGTGAACTGGTGCCGTGGTCGCCCGAATCGTGCCGTTCGTCGTCGCAGCGCTAGCCGTGCTGCTCATCGGCGTCGGCATCATGGTGGGTTTGGCCCCACGGATGCCGCAGACCACTCCCTCTGCCCAGCCGGAACCGCTCGTACCGGGCTGGGCCTCGCCCATCCCTCTGCCGCCCGCGGTCGACGGGCCTCAGGTTCGCGAGGGAGCCTCCGGCTACGCCGATGAAGCGTGGGTCGTCGCGACCGCGGAGGCGACGAGGATCCCCGCGCGGGCGCTCGCCGCGTACGCGGGGGTGGCGATCTGGAAGTCGGGGGACTCCTTCTCGTGCGGCCTCACCTGGACAACCCTCGCCGCAATAGGAGAGGTGGAGAGCGACCACGGTCGGCACGGGGGCTCGAGTATCGGGGCTGATGGGCGCGCCGAGCCGCCGATCTTCGGGGTGGCACTCGACGGCAACGGGGTGGCGCTCATTCCGGATTCGGACGGCGGCGAGATCGACGGCGACGCCGAAATCGATCGCGCGGTGGGACCGATGCAGCTCATCCCGCAGGCGTGGCGCAATTGGCACATCGACGCGAACATGGACGGCGTCGAAGATCCGCACAACATCGACGACGCCGTCATGGCCGCCGCGAACTACCTGTGCCGCGCGAGTTCCGACGTCACCAACGAACAGGGTTGGCGCGCGGCGATCGGAGCCTACAACGCGTCCGCCGCATACATTCAGCGCGTCGCCGACGTGGCGAATCGCCTCGCCGAGGATGCCGGCATAGAGCGACTGCCGTGACCGACATCCCTCATCGCTGTTCCGCTCGCCTGTGTCGAGAAACGCCCACCGGCACGGTATTGTAGAAGTCCGTCTCCGGTCAGATGAACACATGTGGCCGGAGCGACTAGGCAAGTTACCCAAGCGGCCAAAGGGATCTGACTGTAAATCAGACTGCTCAGCATTCGGGGGTTCGAATCCCTCACTTGCCACCACACCGCCCAGGCTGGGCGGCGCACGGCGGATGGGCGGAAAGGCACATGGCGAGCGCTAGCGAGTTGCTCGAGTTCGCGACAGCACTCGCTCGTGAGGCCGGTGCGCTCGCCGCGAAGCGCCGCCGCGAGGGCGTCTCGATCGCGGGCAGCAAGTCGTCGCTCGTCGACATCGTGACCCTCGCCGACCAGGAGGTCGAGCGACTCGTTCGTGCACGCCTCGCCGCCGAGCGGCCGGGCGACGGATTCCTCGGCGAGGAGTCGGGGGCTGGTCTGAGCGAGAGCGGACTCACCTGGGTCGTCGACCCCATCGACGGCACCGTCAACTACGCCTACGGCTTGCCCAACTGGGCTGTGAGCATCGCCGTCGTCGAGGGCGAGCCCGATCCGCGCACCTGGCGGGCGATCGCGGGGGTCGTCTACAGTCCCCTGACCGACGAGCTCTTCTCCGCCGCAGTCGGTGCGGGTGCAACCCTGAACGGCAGCCCGATCGAGGCGGCGCCCGCCGTCGACCTCGCGGGGGCGCTCGTGGGCACCGGCTTCGGCTACCTGTCCGAGCAGCGTGAGTCGGATGCCGATCTGCTCCGTTCTCTCATCGCCGAGGTTCGCGACATCCGCCGCTTCGGTGCCGCGTCGCTCGACCTGTGCGCGGTCGCCGCGGGCCGACTCAACGTCTACTACGAGCGCGGACTCAACCCGTGGGATCACGCCGCGGGAGGTCTGATCGCAACCGAGGCGGGGGCGCTCGTCACCGGCGCGAACGGGAAGCCGGCGACCGAAGAGCTCATCGTTGCGGGGCATCCGGATGTTGTTGCGGCCATGCTCCCGAAGCTTCGAACCCGCCGAGAGACGACCTGAGGACTGGCGAAACCCCCGTTAGTGGGTTTACTCTTGATGAATCCGTTACCTGAGCTATGGCGTGTCTGCCTGCCCGGACGACGGTCGTGGGTAGGTATCCGGTCCATTCTGGCCCGGCGAGCGTGACGGCAGGAGCAGTCGATATGGCAAACGTGTGTGCCTCGTCGCGCCCGTGCGCTCCGCTGGTACAGCGAATCGGAGCTTCTCACCCGTGACAGACATCTTCAACTTCGGTGGCGAACCCGAAACGCCGCAACAGCCTCGGTCGCGTCGAGAACTCCGCGAATTAGAGGCCGCGCACAGATCGGGCCGCTCGAAGCGCAGTGCCGTCGAGAGCGTTGCCCACGTCAACGCCCCCTTGGCCCCCGCACCGCGCAACGGCAGCGCCATTCGCGGGCAGAAGATCAAGGCGAAAGAGGCTCGCGAGGCTCGTCGCCAGGTTGCCCGCGAGGCGATCGCCAGCTCGTCGAAGAGCTTCGCCAGCAAGCCGGTCAAGAGTGTTCGCCGTACGATCGCCTCGAACCTCATGTCACTCGGGGCCATGGCCGGTGTCGGACTCATGTTCATCGCGACCTCGGTTCCCGCGAATGCCTTCTACGAGGAGTCGATTGTCGACGCGCCCGTCGCCGTCGCAACCAACGTGCAGGCGCTGTCCGTCGCCGACACGGCCACGTCGCCGGAGGTGGCGCGAGACTCCTACGGGGCGATCTCGCTCGAAGCTCAGATGCGCGCGCTCTACGGGGCGCGCAGCTGGCACTACTCGACCAACCCCTACGGAACGATCCAGTGGCCGTTCCCGATCCCGGTGCCGATCACGAGCGGCTTCGGGCCGCGTGCCGCGTGCAGCTTCTGCTCCTCGATGCACCTCGGCGTCGACTTCACGCCGGGTGCGGGCGTTCCGATCCATGCGATCGCGGCAGGCACCGTGCTCAAGGTGCTCAACCAGAGCTGGGGGCTCGGCAGCCACGTCGTCGTCCGTCACTACATCAACGGCCAAACCGTTGACAGCTACTATGCGCACATGCGATACGGCAGTATCACTGTCGCCGAGGGCCAGGAGATCGAAGTCGCGCAGATTCTCGGTGTCGTAGGAAGCACGGGCGCCTCGACCGGCGCGCACCTGCACCTGGAGATTCACGTCAACAACGTTGCGATCGACCCGTTCAACTGGCTTCAGGAGAACGCCGACTAGGTTGCCCTCGGCGAGGTGCTAATCTTCTCTGGTGCCGATGTGACTTTGGTTGCGTGCGTGCGCCCCCTTAGCTCATTGGTAGAGCACTTCCTTGGTAAGGAAGAGGTAGTGGGTCCGATTCCCACAGGGGGCTCGGTCATCCGTCTGACGGATGCCGTGGCTGGGTAGCTCAGTTGGTGAGAGCGCACGACTCATAATCGTGAGGTCGCGGGTTCGAATCCCGCCCCAGCTACCGTTTCAGTGTTGGCCGGTTGCCGTGCTGCATCTTCAGAATCGATCAAGCGCCTGTTCACGGGTGTTGCAAGGGCGTCGTCGTCGGTCTCTCCATTCAAAAACGCGACCGTGGTTTGCAAGATGTTGGCAATGTCCTGAATCTCGTCGAAGTACCAGCGGCGATGCCCGTGCATCTTCAAGCTGAGGGAAGATCGGTCAATCGCGGCCTGACGACCGAGTGCAGCAAGAGAGAGCTTTCTGCGCCAGAGCAACATGGCGATTCGTTCTCCCGTGAGAGCCGCGCGGGTCGATAACTGGGCTGGATCGTTCATAAGTTCCAATCTACGTCTAAGTGAGTTCTGACGCCACACAATTACTTCTGACGCTGCTGAGTGTTGCGATCTGCAACGAATCGCTCTACTCTGCGTCTATGGAAAGCGATCTGCATTACCTGACACCGCGAGAGTACGCGGCGATCATGCGCGTTGGGCTCGGGACGGTTCGGAAGTTGATCAATGCGAAAGAGTTGCCGGCGGTGCGCGTCGGGAACCAGTTCCGCATCCCGCGATCAGCTGTGGAAATTGCCGAGCCAGTAAAGACGTCCGAGCGTGAGAGCGCATAAGAAAGGCCCCTCGTTGGAGCGAGGGGCCGTGAGGTTCTTAGCGGCGTTCGAAGCCTTGGAGCCTGCGTGCTCGACGCTAGCACGCCGGCGTGCGGTTGCACCTGTGATGTTGCAGAGAGGTCGGTAGCAGCGTGGTGATTCTGAATGAAGTGAACCCGCTTATAGATGTCCGGGTCGACGAGGTGCTCCAGGGCAAGCGTCAAAGGGAGCCCGATCAGGGGTCAATCGATCGGGTGGCGACGTCAATGCGGGAGCACGGGCTCTTGCAGCCTATTGGAATCACCCCTCAGAGGCTCCTAATCTTCGGAGCCACCCGACTTGCGGCTGCTAAGCAGCTGGGGTGGGAGACGATCGAGGCCAGGGAGTTTCAGTCGGCTGAGGACGAGCAGGTCCGCCGGATCATGGAGTGGGACGAGAACGACGCGCGGCGTGAACTGACTCTCGAAGAGAAGCTGGCCTACAAGCGCGAAGTCCTAGACCCGCTAATTAGGGACCGCCAGCGCAAGCAACAGCGGTCGGCAGCGACGGCTACGAACGAAGCGAGATGGGGTAAAGGCGGAGGCGATATCGCTCGGACAAAGTTTGTCCAAGCGATAGATGATGCACCGCCGAGCCAGTCGGGTCGAGCTCGCGAGCAGATCAGTCAGGTGCTGGGCACCACGAGCGAGACGATGCGGAAGTTTGAGAACTTAGCGTCGTGGTCTGAGGATGCGGCGCTACCGGTGGATCTGCGCGAGGCCGCGTCCGAGGCGCGGGATCGGGCAAACACACTCGGGAAGGTCGACGGTGAGTGGCGTCGGGTCAAGGCGCTCAAGGACAAGCTCGAGGCGCCGGCGGTGTCGGAGGAAGAGCAGGAGCTGATCCTCGCCGAGCAAGTGGTTCGAGCGTTCGATGCGTTCGACCGGACGGTGTTGAAGAGGTTCGACGCGGCTGAGACTGGCCAGATTCTGGCAGCAGGGCAGCTGAAAATCTTGCAGGTCGTTGTGGATGACGCCGTGCGCTGGCTGGACGCGGTGGAGGAGTCCCATGAGTCCTAGGTTGCCCGCGAAGCGGTGGGCAGGGAACGAGCTGCGAGACGCGGCGCTCAGTGCGGCTGGCGACCCGACCTACTGGTCGACCCCGGCTGGTGCGGCACTGTTGGTGCAGCTGGAGCGGTTCGTGTCCCCGCATGTGGCCCGTCAGGTGCGAAGCAAGATGAAGTACTCGCTCGAGGCCGATGAGGTCACCAACACGATCATCGTGCAAATGGCCAGCCAGGAGTCTTTCGTGCGAGGCTTGCGCAAGGCGATGAACCCGTGGGGGTACCTGGCTGAGTGTGCGAGGCGCTGGTCGCACACCCAGGCCGGCCACCGGATGCTCGAGCTGGATGGAATGCCGGGCATGGACCCGGCGGGCGTCGGCCTCGAGGAACGCTACGACCCGGAGTCCGGGCTGACTCCACTCCGCGAGGTGGTCGCGTCGACCGTGGCGACACTGCTGCTGTATCTAGGTGAGGACTCCACGCCGAACCTAGCCGCGCTGGTCGAGTGGTTCGCGCTGAACCCGCCCCAGCATCAGGGGCACGGCCATACTGACGCTCGTCGAGCTGGCGAGTTGAGTGAGCTGGGCTTCACGCCGGATCAGATCGGGGCGGTAGCGAACGTCACGTGGGGGGGACGGCCGAATCAGCGTGCCACGAGCTTGTTCTACGGGTACCTGCTCAACGCCGGCTTCGAGCCGGCGGCCTCGAGCACCCACAGGGCTGCCCTCAACAATGTGCGCCGCGTATTCGCCCGAGAGCCCGTGAGCGGGGGCAAGCGATGAGCGTGGTGGCGGTGACGTGGGTCCAGCGTCTACGGGTCGAGGGCTTGACGCTGGCAAACAAGGCCGTACTGAGCCGACTGGCGGACGCGGCCAACGCGGACTGGGAGTGCTGGCCAAGCCAGCAGCTGATCGCCGAAGACCTTGCCTGCTCGGTGCGCACTGTGATTCGCCACTTGGACGCGCTCGAGGCCCTCGGGTTGATCAGTCGTACCTACATCCAGAAAGACAACGGCGCACGCAAAGGAACTCTCTACAAGTTGCATGCCGGAATCGAACAAGTTGTGATCGAGGCACCCATGGCCGACACCGGCGACGACGAGGTTCCTACGGGCCTAAGTGACAAGTTGACACCTAGGACTTTGCCTGTGGAAAACCCCGAAATCCTAAGTGACAAGTTGGCACTTAGGGGTCAAATGGGGGACTCAAACGGGGGACACCCAAGTGACAATCAGACACCTAGGCATGTGGAGAAGACCACAAACCCAGATGACACGCTGACACCTAGGGATGTGGAGAACAGCGATGTCCTAGGTGACACGCTGTCACCTGCATTAAGGAAGAACCCAAACTTAAGACTTAACTACTCTTCTTCGTCGGTACTTAACGTTACCCACCAAGCGGGTTCAGCAGCGGTCGACGACGACGATTTTGAATCGGCGGGTGTTGCTCCAGCGGGTCAGGTCGTTGTCGCCGCGTCGACGGTGACGTTGTTGCGCGAGTGGCATCCGGGGCTTGACGCTGTGGTGCTGGTTGACCGGCTGCAGCGTTCGGGTCGGCTGGATCTGTCGCAGCTCGATATCGAGCGGGCGGTGGCCGAGATTCTTCAGGGTTCGGCGCGGCCCGTGGGTGACCCAGTGGCCTACATCAGCAAGGCGGTATTGGCCGAGCCGTGGCGCTGGGCACGCGACTACGGGCAGGCGCAAACACCGCGAGGTGTGATGATGTCAGGCTCGTCCCGGCCTCCGACCGCGGAAGAGTGCGCTAAGCGTGGGCACCAGTGGGTGGGCGAGTGGCGCGAGGCTTGCGCGGCGTGCGGCGCGGAGCGTCCGGGGTGGCGGGATGACCGTGATCGTGACGACGCCGAGGTGCTGCGAGGGGTGTCGTGATGGGTGCCGTGGTGGAGCCGATTGTTGAGACCGGCTACGTGGGCTTGACGAAGGAATCCGTGCTGGCGTTGTTGATCGGCGCTGGTGATCGGGATGTAGCGGCCAGGGTGCGGCGGGTGGTGGAGCACGCGGCGACCTCTGCGCTGTACGAGGGGGCGGCGATCAATGACGCCGACCCGGTGCTAACGATGAACCTGGACTACGCGTTTACTCGAGGCGAACTGCTCGCGCTGGTGCATCAATTGGCGAACGAATCGGAAAGGTAAGGGCAGCTGATGGCCAAGAAGACCCAACGCACCCGCAGACCGTTCGAGTACTTGAACATCGAGTCGGCTGCGGTGATGCGCTTTCTCGCACTGACGTTGCTGGGGTTGGCGGCGGTGTCGTTCACGATGTCGTATTCGGGGCTTGTGGCGGTGGCTCCGTGGGCCGGATTGCCGGCGGTGTTGTACTGGACGGTTCCGGTAATGATCGACTCCGGCATCGTGATCTTCGGGTTGGCCGTGTTCGTGATGCGCGCCCGTTCCCAGTTGGGGGCCTTACTGTATGCGTGGGGCCTGTTCGCGTTGTTCACGTCGTTGTCGATCGCGGCGAACGTCATGCACGCGCTCGATGCGACGTCGGGAGACGAGTTCCACCGCCGTGTTACGGGAGCGGTCATTGCTGGCACCGCCCCGTTCCTTG
>JAHBSW010000032.1 GCA_019638935.1 Cryobacterium sp. | reverse complement strand
GCGGGCCCGACGCGTACTATTCCGACACCGCGATGTTCGACACGGTGCTGACCATGATCGAGAAGGCGTGCACGTCGCTCTTCGCCCAGTTGAAGCCAGTGATCCGACGGAGAACCTCATGAGCCCCCTTCCCCCGCCACTGCCTCCACAGCCGCTCAGCCCGCTCGATGGTCGCTACCGCGCCGCGGTGAGCGAGCTCGGTGAGCACCTCTCCGAGGCTGCGCTCAACCGCGCGCGGGTTCGGGTCGAGGTGGAGTGGCTGATCGCCCTCACCGATCGATCGCTCTTCGGCTCGACCCCGCTGACCGCGAGCCACAAGGATGCCTTGCGCACCCTGGTGAGCGACTTCGGACAGCCCGAGATCGACGAGCTCGCGACGCTCGAGGCCACGACGCGCCACGACGTCAAGGCGGTCGAGTACTTCCTGCGCTCACGACTGCGCGAACTGGGACTCGAACGGCTAGAGGAGCTCACCCACTTCGCCTGCACGAGCGAGGACATCAACAACCTCGCCTACGCCCTGACGATCGATGCCGCGATCGCGCAGGTCTGGCTTCCGCGCTACCGCGCACTCATCGCGCGACTCGAGGCCTTCGCCCGCGAGCAGCGCGAGCAGCCAATGCTCGCCCACACGCACGGTCAGCCTGCGACTCCCACCACTGTCGGCAAGGAGTTCGCGGTCTTCGCCTACCGCCTCGCCCGCGTCGCCGACCAGATCGAGGCTGTGAAGCCCCTCGGCAAGTTCAGCGGCGCGACGGGAACCTTCTCCGCACACGTCGTCGCCGAGCCATCCGTCGACTGGCCCGAGCTCGCGCGGTCCTTCGTCGAGTCGCTCGGCCTCCGCTTCAACCCTCTCACGACCCAGATCGAGTCGCACGACTGGCAGGCCGAGCTCTATCAGCGGGTGAGTCACGCGGGCCGCATCCTGCACAACCTCTGCACGGATGTCTGGAGCTACATCTCGATCGGCTACTTCACCCAGATTCCGCAGCCGGGCGCGACGGGGTCGTCGACCATGCCGCACAAGATCAACCCGATTCGCTTCGAGAACGCCGAGGCGAATCTGGAGCTCGCGAGCGCCATCCTCGACTCGCTCGCGGCGACGCTCGTGACGAGCCGCCTGCAGCGCGACCTCACCGACTCGACCACGCAGCGCAATATCGGTGTCGGGCTCGGACACTCCCTGCTCGCCATCGACAACATCCTGCGCGGCTTCGACGAGCTCGCCGTGAATCCCGCTCGGCTGGCTGAAGACCTTGACGACAACTGGGAGGTGCTCGCCGAAGCGATTCAGACCGTCGTGCGCGCGGAGATCAGCGCGGGCCGCAGCTCGATCGCCGACCCCTATGCGCTGCTCAAGGAGCTCACGCGCGGCAACCGGGTCGGTCGGGCCGAGCTCGCCGAGTTCATCACGGGCCTCGACATCGGTGCCGACGCCAAGGAGCGTCTGCTCGCACTGACGCCCGCGACCTACACGGGTCTCGCGAGCGCTCTCGTCGACGAGCTCGGCTAACCGCACCGCGATGCGGCGTCTGGGTCGCGATGCGGTGGTTCACACGGGCGCATCGTGACCGAGCAACCGCATCGCAAGCGGCGAACAGGCCGAACGCGGCTAGAGAACCGGCCCGTTCGATCCGTCTTTCGTGTCGTCCTCGCCGGAGCTGGCCGCGAGCGCGAGCATCGCCATGACGACGATGCCGACGATGAATGCGGCACCGAAACCGATCCCGGCCAGCACCCAGTCCTGCGTCGACAGCGCGATGACGAGCCCCGTGAACAGACCGAACACGGCGGCGAGGCCGAGCAGCTCGACAGGACGAAGTCGCTCACGCCAACTGGGGCTGGGGGTCGCCATCACTCGCCCTTCTGGCGGGAGGGTTCGCGGGCGAACTCGCTGTCGCTGCGCGGCACAGCGCCCTTCACCCCTCGCGCCGACACCGCCGCGATGAGCAGAAACATCCCGAGCACGAATGCGTAGGCACCGAGCACCCCGACGGCGAAGATCTCGGCGGTGACGACTCCGCTCAGCACGCCGCCGTCTTTGTCCTCCACCTGCCAGGCGTTGGCGAAGTCCGCCGGAATGACAAGAACCGCCGCGGCGAGCACGAGCGTCAGGATGCCGCCGGTCAGCCAGTCGCGTGCGAATGCACTCTCCACGCGCATCCGGTGCCAGAGCACGATCTCGGTGACACCCGTCACGATCGCCCAACCCACGATGAGAGCGACGAGCATCCCATACCCGGAGCCGTTGATCGTGAGGGCGATGATCCCCGCCACCGCGGATGCCGCAGCCTGAACATAGAGCAAGCCTGCGGCGCCGACCACGCCGATCGCACGCGCCCCCCAGACGAGCACGAGTGCGGAGGCGAGCGCGAAGGCGCCGAAGACGAGAAGCCCGAACCGCGCGGAGTGGTCGGCGGAGAAGGTGATGATGAGACCGGTGATGACGGCGGCGACGGCACGGGCGCCGACCACGAACCACCATGGCGACGGTCGCTTGGCGAACACCGCCCCTGGTTGCTGACTCACGCTGACCAGCTTAGCTGGCCGCCATGTTCTGGAACCGCGAGAAGTGACCCTGGAACGCCACGGGCACGGTGCGGGTGGGGCCGTTGCGGTGCTTGGCGACGATGAGGTCGGCCTCGCCCGCGCGCGGATTGTCCTTCTCGTAGATGCTCTCGCGGTCGCGGTGCAGCAGGATGACGACATCGGCGTCCTGCTCGAGCGAGCCCGATTCGCGAAGGTCGGAGAGGGCGGGCATCTTGTCGGTGCGCTGCTCGGGGCCGCGGTTGAGCTGCGAGAGGGCGACGACGGGAACCTGCAACTCCTTCGAGAGCAGTTTGAGTGCGCGCGAGAACTCGCTGACCTCCTGCTGGCGAGACTCGACCTTCTTGCCCGAGGTCATGAGCTGCAGGTAGTCGACGATGACCATCTTGAGCCCGACACGCTGTTTGAGGCGGCGTGCTTTCGCACGAATCTCCACCAGCGTCATGTTCGGGCTGTCGTCGATGTAGAGCGGGGCGTCGTTGATGCGGCCGCGGGTGTGGGCGATCGTGGTCCAGTCGCGTGAATCCACCATGCCCTTGCGCATGTTGTGCAGCGGAACGGCGGCCTCCGCCGACAGTAGGCGCATCGCGATCTCACTGCGGCCCATTTCGAGCGAGAAGAACAGCGTGGGCATGTCGTGGCCGATCGCCGCCGCCCTGGCGAAGTCGAGTGCGAGCGTCGACTTGCCCAGGGCGGGGCGGGCGGCGACGAGGATGAGCTGGCCCGGGTGCAGTCCGTTGGTGAGGTCGTCGAGTTCGGTGAACCCGGTCGGCACCCCCGTCATGACGCCGTCGAGTCCCTTGGCCGCTTCGATCTCGTCGATGGCCGTCGTCACAGCCTCATTGAGCGGGATGAAGTCCTCGGTCTCGATTCCGCCGGTCACGCTGTAGATCTCGGCCTGGGCGTTGTTGACGAGGTCGACGACTTCGCCCTCGCTCGCGTAGCCCATCTGCACGATGCGCGTTCCGGCTTCGACGAGTCGGCGCAGAACCGCCTTCTCCGCGACGATGCTCGCGTAGTAGCCGGCGTTCGCCGCGGTCGGTACGAGAGCGGTGAGGGTGTGCAGGTACTCGGCGCCGCCCGCGCGCGCGAGCTCGCCGCTCTTCGTGAGTTCGTCGGTGACGGCGATGACGTCGGTGGGCTCGCCGTGCGAGTACAGGCTGTGCGCCGCATTGAAGATGATCTCGTGCTTGGGGATGTAGAAGTCGGCGCCCCGCACCGTCTCGAGAACGTCGGAGACGGCATCCTTGCTCAAGAGCATGCCGCCGATGGCACTCTGCTCGGCGAGCAGATCGTGCGGGGGCGTGCGCTCGGATTGACGAACCTCACTACCGGGTCGCGAGTCACCCGCGAGTCCCAAGTGCGTGATCGTCATTGCTGCCCTCCGCTGTGTTTGATTCGAGCCGTACTGGTCGACGGTCTGTTGTTCCGCTGCTGTCCCGTGGTGATCAGTGCTGCGCCCGTGGAGTCGATTGTCTCCCTCCGCGCGAGCGCATTCGGGCAGGCTCGCGCTAGGGCGCGAACCCGACGATCGTTCTGGCTGGGCACGGTTAAAGGACTATCGCCAACGGATGACATCCGGGTCGCCATGATCCCGTGGCGGCTCTTCCTGTGGTGCGCTGCTTCACCCTACGGAGCGCCCGGCGATTACACAACCGGCCCTGTGGATAACGCTGTGGAGACAGTGCGAGAAACGCCGGGGGACTGTGTGGGAAGTGTGTGGACAACCCTGTGGAGTCACGGCCGAAAGAATGCAGTATTACGGCTTTGACCAGGGATTTTGCTGGATCAAATCTCTGTGTAAAAACATGTTTACAGTTGCGGTTGAGGGTTTGGCGTCGCGCATTGTCGACTGTGAATGAACGCGTGTAGGAGAAGCACAACGGCGACGGTGGAAATGCCCACCGTCGCCGTTGAATTCGCTCTATCGAGCTACTTGGCGGCGACCACCTGCAGGGTGATCGTCGCCGTGAGCTCGTCGCGGAGAGCGACGGTCGCCTCGTGCGTTCCCGTCGCCTTGATCGGGGAGACGAGCTGGATCTTGCGCTTGTCGATCTCGCCGATACCGGCCGCGGAAACCGCGTCGGCGATGTCGGCGGTCTTGACCGAGCCGAACAGGCGACCGCCCTCGCCCGCCGTCACGGTGAGGGAGACGGGGTTGGCCTCGAGGCGCGCCTTGAGGTCCTGCGCTTCCTCGAGAGTGGCGTGCTCGCGCGCGGCGCGGGCTGCCTTGATCTGCTCGATCTGCTTCTCGCCACCGCGGGTCCACGCAACAGCGAAGCCCTGCGGAATGAGGTAGTTGCGCGCATAGCCGTTCTTGACGTCGACGACGTCACCGGGCGCACCGAGCCCGGTGACCTCGTGCGTGAGGATGAGTTTCGACATTGCTTCCCCTATCGTCCCGAGCCCGCGTACGGCAGCAGGGCCATCTCGCGCGCGTTCTTGACGGCGCGGGCGATGAGGCGCTGCTCCTGCACGGAGACACCGGTAATGCGGCGAGCGCGGATCTTGCCCCGCTCGGAGATGAACTTGCGGAGCGTTGCGACATCCTTGTAGTCGATAACGCCCACGGTGATGGATTTCGCGGGAGCGGCGTTCTTGCCGCCCTTAGCCCCGCGGAGCGGCTTGCGGCGATCGCCGCTGGACTTTCCTGCCATGGTTTCCTGCTTTCAGTGGTAGTTGCGTGAGACCGGCCGCCGGGACGGCGACCGGCGCTGGCTTCGCGGCGAAGGTCAGAAATGGCCTTCGCTCGGAGCTTCAGCGCGCGTTTAGAACGGCGTCTCGTCGTTGTAGTTACCGGGAGCGCCCCAGACGTCTCCGCTGGAGGCGTCGGCGGGTGCGGCGGCAGCCCAGGGCTCCTCGGCCCCGACGGCACCGCGCGAGCCTCCGCCGGTGGGGGCAGAGCGAGTGAGTTGAGCGGTGGCGTAACGCAGGCTCGGGCCGATCTCGTCGACCTCGAGCTCGTAGCTCGTGCGCTTCTCGCCTTCCTTCGTCTCATAGGAACGCTGCTTGAGACGGCCCTGCGCGATGACGCGCGTGCCCTTCGTGAGCGAACCCGCGACATGCTCGGCGAACTCTCGCCACACGCTTCCACGCAGGAAGAGGGTCTCGCCGTCCTTCCACTCGTTCGACGCACGATCGAACGAACGAGGAGTCGAGGCGATCGTGAAGTTCGCCACAGCGAGTCCGCTCTGCGTGTAGCGCAGTTCGGGGTCGCTCGTCAGGTTGCCCACTACCGTGATGACGGTGTCGCCGGCCATGATCTACTCGGCTTCCTTGGCGGCGGGAGCGGCCTTGGGAGCAGCGGCCGCTTCGACAGGCTCAGCACGGCGCTTGCGCGCAGCCTTCTCGGCCGAACGCTTCTCGGCAGCGGCGACCTGAGCGATGGCCTCTTCGGCGCGCAGCACCTTGGTGCGCATGACGGCCTCGCTGAGGCCCAGCTGACGGTTGAGCTCCTTGGTGGAGTCGGCGGTCGCCGTCATGTTGACGACGGCGTAGATGCCTTCGGACTTCTTGTTGATCTCGTAGGCCAGCCGACGCTTGCCCCAGATGTCGACGCTGTCGACGGTGCCACCGTCGTTGCGAATGACTCCGAGGAACTTGTCCAGGCTGGGTGCGACGGTGCGCTCATCGATCTCGGGGTCGAGAATCACCATGAGTTCGTACTGATGCATAGGTCACCCACCTCCTTCGGACTAGAACGGTCACAGGATTTCTGTGACAGGAGGGTAATTGCATCGTGCCTCCCGACGGCTCGCGACGAGGGCAACCTGCAGAGTCTACCCGCTCGACCCTCCCCCGAGCAAAAGGATGTCCCGCCCCCACTAACCGGCTCCCACACCCAGAAACAACGGGGTGTGGGAGCCGGTTACAAGGTGTTCGAGCATCCGGGGTCTGCTACTGCTCGGCGAACCACTGCCTGAGTCGCTCGGTCGCGACCTCCTCGCCGAGCGGGCCCTCGGTCAGCCGCAGCTCGAGCAGGAACCGGTAGGCGGCTCCGACCTCGGGCCCCGGTCTCAGGCCCAGGATCGCCATGATCTGCTCTCCGTCGAGGTCGGGGCGGATGGCGGCGAGCTCCTCCTGCTCCCCGAGCTGGGCGATGCGCGACTCGAGATCGTCATAGGCGAACTCGAGCCGCTCGGCCTTACGCCGGTTGCGCGTGGTGACGTCGGCACGCGTGAGGATGTGGAGGCGCTCGAGCTGCTCCCCGGCATCCCGAACATAGCGACGCACTGCCGAGTCGGACCACGCCGCCTCCGAGTACCCGAAGAACCGCAGGTGCAGTTCGATGAGCCTCGTGACGGCACCGATGGTCTCCTTGTCGAAGCGCAGTTCGCGCAGCCGCCTGCGCGCGAGCTTGGCTCCCTCGACGTCGTGGTGGTGAAAGGTCACCACTCCGCCCGCCTCGACGCGTTTGGTCGCGGGCTTGCCGATGTCGTGCAGGATCGCGGCGAGCCGAAGCACGAGGTCGGGCGCGGCGTCCGGATGCCGCTCGCGCTCCAGTTCGATCGCCTGGTCGAGCACCGTGAGGCTGTGCTGGTAGACGTCCTTGTGGTGCGCATGCTCGTCGATCTGCAGCTTGAGCGCGGGCAGTTCGGGCAGCACCTGGTCGGCGAGCCCCGTGTCCACGAGCAGTTCGAGCCCGACGCGGGGATTGGCGGTGAGCAGCAGGCGGCTGAGCTCGTCGCGCACACGCTCGGCCGAGACCAAGGCGATGCGCTCGGCGAGATCGCGCATGGCGACCCTCACTCGCTCGGTGACCGTGAATCCCAGTTGGGAGCTGAATCGCGCCGCCCGCATCATGCGCAGCGGATCGTCGCCGAACGAGATCTCGGCGGTGCTCGGGGTGTCGAGACGACCCGCCATCAGATCTTCGATTCCGCCGGAAGGGTCGACCAGCGTGAGCTGCGGCAGCCGCAGCGCCATAGCGTTGACGGTGAAGTCGCGACGACCGAGATCCTCCTCGATCGAGCGCCCGAACTGCACGGCGGGCTTACGGCTCGAGCCGTCGTAGGCGTCGCTGCGGTAGGTCGTGATCTCGACGGTGTGCCCGCCGATCGAGGCCCCGATCGTGCCGAACGCTCGTCCGATGTCCCACTGCGCCTGCGAGAACGGAGTGACGAGCTGCAGGATGCGGTCGGGCTCCACGTTCGTCGCGAAGTCGAGGTCATTGATGGCCACGCCGAGGAACGCGTCGCGCACGGGTCCGCCCACGAGGGCGAGCTCGGCACCCCCGGCGGCGAACGCCGCCGCGAGCGCGGTGACCTCGGGCGACTCCGAAAGCTCGGTCAGTCTCGCGAGTGCGTCTGCGGCGCTCTTCATGCGCCCAAGACTATCGAGGCCGCGCCTAATAGAATCGCTTCGAAGCCCGCCTCGGCCAGCCCTGCGGCGGGCAGACACCTATGAAGATCACTCCCATCCTGCTCGCGATCGGGCTCGCCCTCAGCAGTGCCCTCATGCCCGCGAGCCTGGTGGTCGGCGAGGAGTCGGCACCCGCCGTGGCGGGGGCGCCGCTGAGCCTCGCGATCGTCGCACCCATCGCTGTACCCCCCGGTGACGAAGGGATGCTCGACGCCACGACCCTGGAGCGGTACACCACCCCGGGCGGTGTGCTCGCGGCGCAGCTCGGCCAGCTGGGGGGACGCCCCGTCACCCTCGCGATCGACCCCATGATCCTCGCGTCGATCCGGGCGTTGGGAACGTCGGTGCCGAAGGCCGCGCACGAGTGGCTCCTCCGCCTCGCCGGCCTGACGAACTCGTCGTTCGCCCTGCAGTGGGCCGACGCCAACCCGGCGCTCGCGATTCAGGCGGGGCGAGAGGTGCTCGCGGTGCCCCACATCCGTCTCGATGCCAGTCTCTTTGCCGCGGAGGGAACGGAGATCGCTGGAGGAGAGTCGGGAGACCCCGTCATGCCGGCCCTTCCCTCGCAAGCCGAGCTCGTGGCATGGGCGCACTCGCTCGGGCCGATCGCCTGGCCGGGCGACCAGACGCTGGGTACCGACGATCTCGAGGCGCTCGCCGCCGCGGGCCTGGAGAGCGTCATCGTCGGCTCGTCGAACGTCACCGCGACGAGCAGTGTGCCGCATGTCGACCTCGGACCTGTCAACGGCATCGTGTCGGATGACGTCGTATCGAGCCTTCTGAGATCCACCATCGCTGCGCAGACCGATGAATCGTGGTCGCTCGCCTTCGAGGCCTTGCGCCACGCGCTCCACGATCGCGCAGCGGGTTCCGCCGCTCCGGTGGTCGCCACCTTGGCCCGGCCCGCTCAGAGCGTTCCCCAGCGACTGTCGCAGACCCTCGACGCTCTGGCGCAGCTGCCCGAGTTGCGGCTGGTGCCGCTCGATCGCGTGCTGGAGCAACCAACCACCGGGGCGACCTACACCCACGACGACGTCACCGACGAGCGCGCAGCGACGATCGCACAGCTGCTGTCGGCCGAGGAGGATGTTCGGGTGTTCTCGAGCGCACTCGACGATCCGACCGGGTTGCTGAGCAGCCGTCGAGCGAAACTGCTGGCGCTGTTGTCGACGGGCTGGAGTGCCGATTCCTCACTGTGGCACAGCGCCGCCGAGCAGTTCCTCACCGATTGCCGCGGAATTCTCGGTGCCGTGACCATTCAGGACTCGTCGACGATCAACCTGCTCGCCGACAGCGGCCCCTTCCCCGTGACGGTGCGCAACGATCTCGCCCACGCGGTGACGGTGTACGTCACCGTGCGCCCGGATCGCCCGATCCTGCGAGTGCTCGACGGTCGCGTGGAGCTGAAGATTCCGGCGAACTCGCAGGCCAAGGCCATGGTCCCCGTGCAGACTGTCGCCAACGGGCAGGTGTCGTCGATCGTGTCGTTGTCCTCCGTCGACCGCACACCCATTTCCACCCCGGTCCGTGTCGCACTCAATGTTCAGGCCGGGTGGGAGACAACCGCTACCGTTGTCGTGATTGCGGCGATCGGCCTCATGCTGCTCGCAGGAATCTGGCGCACGGTGCGCGCGCGACGACGCCTCCTGGCCACGGCATCTGTGGCCACGGCATCGACCACGATCGTGCACGACACCGATGCATCATCGCCCAGCGACAGGACGAACACGACGGGGAGCGATTCGTGAGCGAAGCCGAGATCCCCGCATCCGCATCCTCGTCGCGACAGCCGCACATCGGCCGGGCGAGTGCCCTCATGGCCTCGGGCACGATCGTGTCGCGCCTGCTCGGCTTCGTGAAGGCAGCGGTGCTCGCGCTCACCATCGGTCAGGTCGGCAGTGCGGCAGGTGACGCCTTCGGCGCAGCCAACCAGTTGCCGAACAATGTCTATGCACTCGTCGCCGGGGGCGTTCTGAGTGCCGTTCTCGTGCCCCAGATCGTGCGCGCGGGACTCCACGACGATGGTGGACAGCGCTTCATCAACAAGCTCGTCACGCTCGGCATCACGATCTTTCTCGGCGTCACGGTCATCGCGACACTGTGCGCGCCGCTGCTCATCGCGCTGTACACGCAGCGCAGCGACAGCTTCGATGAGACCGGCATCGCCCTTGCCACCGCCTTCGCCTACTGGTGCCTGCCGCAGATTCTCTTCTACGCGATCTACAGCCTGCTCGGCGAGGTGCTCAACGCCCGCAACGCCTTCGGTCCCTTCACCTGGGCGCCCGTGCTCAACAACATCGTCGGCATCGCTGGACTCGTCGCCTTCATGCTGCTCTTCGGCGGTGCCGCTGAGAACAGTTCGCCGGATGTCTGGACCGGCGACCGGATCGCCCTTCTCGCCGGTAGCGCGACGCTGGGCATCGCCGCTCAGGCCTTCGTGCTCTGGGTGTTCTGGAAGCGCGTCGGCCTGAGATTCCGCCCGGACTTCCGTTGGCGCGGCGTGGGCCTCGGCCGCACCGGTCGCACCGCCGGCTGGGTCTTCGCGATGATCCTCGTGACGCAACTGGCCGGTATCGTGCAGTCTCGCGTCGCCTTCCTCGCAGCCGGCGAAGGCGCGGCCGTTCTCGCATTGCAGAACTCGTGGCTCATCTTCATGCTGCCGCACTCTGTCATCGCGGTATCGATCGCGACCGCGTACTTCACGCGGATGAGCGGCCACGCCTCGGCGGGACGGCTCACCGAATTGCGCTCCGACGTGTCGAGTTCACTGCGATCGATCGGGATGCTCTTGGTGTTCGCCATGGTCGCCCTCGCCGTCATCGCGCATCCTTTTGCCCGCTTCTTCGAGACCGAGTTCGACAATGTGCGCGCGATGGCGCTCGTCATCCTCGCCTTCGTCGTGGGTCTCGTGCCGTTCAGCGCGGTGTTCGTGCTGCAGCGCGTGTTCTACTCACTCGAGGACACGCGCACGCCGTTCTTCATCGAGGTCATCAAGTCGACACTGTTCGTCGCGGGCGCACTCGCGTGCTCTCTTCTCCCGGTTCGCTGGATAGGCGTCAGCCTCGCCCTCGTCACCGCCCTCGTCGCACTCGCGCACTTTCTCATCACGTTCTCATGGCTGCGCGCACGGCTCGGACCCCTCGGCGGACGGCTCCTGCTGCGTCGTCACCTCGAGTACGCGGCCGCCGTCGTGCCTGCCGGCGCGGTCGGGTACGGCTTGCTCGTCGTCCTCGGCGGGCTCGACGAGGGCGGTTTCGCGGTGTCGAGCTTTCTCGGTGCCTTCGTCGCGATCGCGGTGCTCGGGCTGGCTATGGCTGCGGTGTACTTCGGACTGCTCGCCGCGTTCAAGCATCCGGAGCTCGCACCGACGCTCGATGCGATCCGGTCGCGATTCCTCAAGCGCTAGTCCGCATGCTCCGCGGCGAGGAATACGCGCGCCGTAGGATTGGTTGTACTTCACTAGGTCTGAAGGAGACGCTCGTGCGCCAGCTCATCATCATCGGTTCCGGTCCCGCCGGCTACACCGCGGGAATCTATGCCGCGCGCGCCAACCTCGCGCCCCTGCTCATTGCGAGTTCGGTGACGAACGGCGGCGAGCTCATGAACACGACCGACGTCGAGAACTACCCCGGTTTTCCCGAGGGCATCCAAGGTCCCGACCTCATGGCGCTCATGCAGCAGCAGGCCGAGAGGTTTGGCACCGAGGTTCTGCTCGACGATGTCACAGACCTCGACCTCTCGGGTGACGTGAAGAAGGTCACTCTCGGCTCCGGTCGCACGGAGGAAGCGCTCGCCGTGATCTTCGCGACGGGTTCTGCCTACCGCAAGCTCGGCGTTGCGGGTGAAGACACCTTCAGCGGCTACGGCGTGTCGTGGTGTGCCACGTGCGACGGGTTCTTCTTCCGCGAGAAGGTCGTCGCGGTCGTCGGCGGCGGTGACTCGGCGATGGAGGAGGCGACGTTCCTCACCAAGTTCGCCGATCGCGTGATCCTCATCCACCGCAGCGAGAATCTGCGCGCGAGCGAGATCATGCAGGAGCGCGCCCGTCAGAACCCGAAGATCGAGTTC
This sequence comes from Cryobacterium sp., assembly GCA_019638935.1. Classification (GTDB taxonomy): domain Bacteria; phylum Actinomycetota; class Actinomycetes; order Actinomycetales; family Microbacteriaceae; genus Terrimesophilobacter. The sequence goes on along the minus strand of JAHBSW010000032.1, from coordinate 18,484 downwards.
AGGCTCAACACCGTCGTCGACAGCATGAGCGGCGGTGACAAGCTCACGACGCTGCACCTGCGCAGCACGACGGATGGCTCCACCTCTGATCTCGAGGTCGACGGTCTCTTCGTCGCCATCGGCAGCGATCCGCGCACGCACCTCGTTCACGGAAAGCTCGACATCAACGCCGACGGAACCGTGTGGGTCGATGGACGCAGCTCGCGCACGAGCGTGCCCGGAGTGTTCGCTGCGGGAGACGTGCTCGACCCGACCTATCGTCAAGCCGTCACCGCGGCCGGATCCGGTACCGTTGCCGCTCTCGATGCCGAGCACTATCTCGCCGCCCTTCCCAAGACCCTCACGGCCGTTCCGGCGTAGATCCCTTCCCCACCAACACCTCTAAAAGGAGTCCCCGTGTCTGCAACCGACGTCACCGAAGCGACCTTCAACGCCGAAGTTCTCGAAGCCGAAGGAACCGTGCTGGTCGACTTCTGGGCCGAGTGGTGTGGCCCGTGCCGCGCCGTCTCCCCGATCCTCGATCAGATCGGTGAGGAACATTCAGATAAGATTCGCGTCGTCAAGCTCAACGTCGACGACAACCCCGAGCTCGCGATGAAGTACCAGATCACCTCGATCCCGGCGATGAAGGTCTACCGCGGCGGCGAGGTGGTCAAGACCATCATCGGTGCGAAGCCGAAGCCGGCGCTCGAGGCTGACCTCGCCGAGTTCCTGGCGTAATCACGCAGCTCGGGAGAAGTATCCTAGGGAGTTACGACTCTCTAGGAATGGACGGGAATGCCACTTCGCAGCGGTGTGAGAACGAGCGCCAGTGCCGAGACGAGTGGTGACGGCGTTCCACGCACGGCGGCCTATCCCTTCGCCGAGCGAACGAGCCTGCTCGAGGGCTCGGAGGTTCGTGCCCTCTTCGCGGTAGCCTCGCGACCCGAAGTCGTCTCCCTCGCCGGTGGGATGCCGTTCGTCTCCGCACTCCCCACCGAGCTCATCACCGACGCCATGAACCGCGTCGTCCACGACCGCGGCTCACAAGCGCTCCAGTACGGCTCCGGCCAGGGGCGACCCGAGCTTCGCGAGCAGATCCTCGACGTCATGGCGCTGGAGGGCATCCGTGCCCACGCCGACGACATCGTCGTCACGACGGGATCGCAGCACGCGCTCGACCTCGTCTCGCGGCTCTTCCTCGACCCGGGCGATGTCGTTCTCGCCGAGGGACCCAGCTACGTCACCGCGATCGTCGTGTTCCGCTCCTACCAGGCCGACGTCGACCACGTGCCGATGGATGAGCACGGAATCGTGCCCGAGGCCCTTCGCGAGCACATCACCGCCCTGAAGACCCAGGGACGCCGCATCAAGCTGCTCTACACGGTGCCCAACTTCTCCAACCCCGCGGGGGTGACGCTGAGCGCCGCACGGCGCGAGGAGGTGCTCGCGATCGCCAAGGAGCACGACATCCTCGTGCTCGAGGACAACCCGTACGGGCTGCTCTACTTCGACGCGCCACCGCCCTCGGCGCTGCGCTCCCTGCCCGAGACTCGCGACGGCGTCGTCTATCTCGGCACGTTCTCGAAGACGCTCGCTCCCGGCTTCCGCGTCGGCTGGGCGGTCGCTCCGAAGGCGATCCGTGAGAAGCTCCTGCTCGCGAACGAGGCCGCGATTCTCTCACCGAGCATGTTCACGCAGCTCATCATCTCGGAGTACCTGACGACATCGGATTGGAAGGGTCAGATCGCGACCTTCCGTGACATCTACCGCGAGCGCCGGGATGCCATGCTCGACGCCCTGGAGACGAACCTGCCCGGTCTCAGTTGGACGAGACCCGACGGCGGCTTCTACGTCTGGCTCACGCTGCCCGAGGGCATCAACTCGAAGGAGATGCTCCCTCGTGCCGTCGAGAATCTCGTCGCCTACACCCCGGGAACGGCCTTCTACGCCAATGGGGATGGCGCCGACTTCATTCGGTTGGCGTTCTGCTACCCCGAGCCCGAACGCGTGCGCGAGGGGATCGTGCGCCTCGCCGATACGATCTCCGCCGAGCACGGGATGGACAGCGTCGCGGCCATGCAGGATCGCACTGCGTCGTAGCGACTCACGCTCTAGCTGTAGCCGGGTTCACCGATCTCGCCGAGGATGCGATTGAGGTCGGCCACGGTCGCGAAGTCGATGACGATCGACCCCTTGCTGGCACCCAGTGTGATCTTTACTCGTGTGTTGAGCCGATCGCCCAGTCGCTCCGCGATCTCATCGAGTTGACCCTGGCGCTTACCGGCGGTGGGACGAGTCGGCCGCTTGGAGGCGGGCTTGACGAGTCCAGCGGCGGCCTCCGCAGCACGCACCGTGAGATCTTCGTTGATGATCTTCGTGGCAAGCTTCTCCATCGCCGCGTCGTCGCCAGCGCTCAGCACTGCGCGCGCGTGCCCGGCACTGAGCACGCCTGCGGCAACCTTGGACTGCACCGACTCGGGCAGCTTGAGCAAGCGGATCGTATTGGTGATCTGCGGGCGTGAGCGTCCGATACGCGACGCGAGCTGGTCCTGAGTTATTCCGAAGTCGCTGAGCAGCTGCTGATAGGCCGAGGCCTCTTCAAGCGGATTGAGATCGGCGCGGTGAAGGTTCTCGAGCAGTGCATCGCGGAGCATGGCGTCGTCCGCGGTGTTCTTGACGACGGCGGGAATCGAGTCGAGCCCCACCGCTTTGGAGGCGCGCAGGCGTCGCTCTCCCATGATGAGTTCGTAGGCGGGAGAGCCGGGGGCGGCATCCGGAATCGGTCGAACTACGATCGGCTGCAGAACCCCGACCTCCCGAATCGACGCGACGAGCTCATCGAGCTTCTCCTGGTCGAACTCGGTGCGCGGCTGAACCGCGTTGGGTGCGATGTCATCGGGGGAGAGGTTAGCGAGTCGAGCACCCGGCACGTTGATGAGACCGTCACCGCTGGGGGCGCCCCCGGCAAAAAACACATCGACGGGGCGATCGACCGCCGAGTCCTCCGTGGGAATGAGCGCGCCGATTCCGCGGCCGAGTCCGGTTCGCTTGGCCATTACGCGGGTGCTCCTCTTCGTGCGATCTCCGCGGCCGCTTCGAGGTAGGAGAGCGAGCCGGGTGAGTTGGTGTCGTAGCTGATGACGCTCTGTCCGTAACTGGGCGCTTCGGAGATGCGCACCGACCGGGGGATGAGCGTCTCGAGCACCTGCTCGGGAAAGTGGTCGCGCACATCCTGAACGACCTGATTCGCAAGGTTCGTGCGGGAGTCGTACATCGTGAGGAGGATCGTGGAAACCGTGAGCCGCGGGTTGAGGTGCCTCTCGATGAGACGGATGTTGCTGAGCAGCTGGCTGAGACCCTCGAGCGCGTAGTACTCGCACTGAATCGGGATGAGCACCTCGCGCGCGGCGACGAAGGCATTGATCGTCAAGAGCCCGAGTGACGGTGGGCAGTCGATGAAGACGTAGTGGTAGAGATCCTCGGACTGCTCCAGGTATCGGTCGAGCGCGGTGCGCAGGCGCTGCTCGCGAGCGACGAGCGAGACGAGCTCGATCTCGGCACCGGCGAGGTGGATCGTGGCGGGAACGCAGTAGAGCGCCTCGAACTCGGGAGACTTCTGCACGACGTCGGCGAGAGGAACGTCATCGATCATGGCGTCGTAGACGCTCGCGGTCTCGGAGCGATGCTCGACGCCGAGCGCCGTCGAAGCGTTGCCCTGCGGATCGAGGTCGATGACGAGCACACGAGCACCGGACTGAGCGAGGGCTGCTGCGAGGTTGACGGTCGTCGTCGTCTTGCCGACGCCGCCCTTCTGGTTGGCGACGGTGAAGATCCTGGTGGTGGTCGGCAGCGGAAGCTCTTCGATGGCAAGCGCACGGCGTCGACGGGTGAGGTCCGCGAGTTCGCGGGCGAGGGGTGTCGAGTCGTCGAAGCCGGGTGTCGACGCCGTCACAGGGTTCGCGGCTTCGACGCGGACATCTTCTTCAGGATGTTTCATGCATGCACTCCGCTCAGAGCGAAGGTCATTTCTGGCCTTCGCTGCGGGGCTAGTGCCGACGCCGCGCGCTGGAGCATAAAGCGAAAGCCATTTCTGGCTTTCGCGGCGACGCCAGCGCCGACAGCCGTCTCGGCTGTCGGTAATAAGGAATGTTTCACGTGAAACCTTTTCGATCGAGGGCCGGGCGGAGGGTCTGAACCCCGCAAAACGACTAGTCCACTGTAGCCCGAAAGACCCGGGTGACTTCATCGACAATTCCCTCACCAAGCATGAGCACCTCGACATCGGAGAGGCGGGCCTTCTGAATCGCTTTGGCCGCTGCCTCGCGCTCGGTCTCGACGCCCGCACCCTTCAACAGCAGCAGCTCGCCGCCGGAGCGAACGAGCCGCGCGGTCATCGGAATCAGCTTCGAGAGTGCGCTCACGGCGCGCGCGGTCACCTGATCCAGCCAGGGGGAGAACTGCGCCTCCTGGGCTCGAGCACGCACCACCTCGACGTTGCCGAGATCGAGATCGGCGACCTGGGACTCGAGCCACTCGACCCTGCGCTCCATGGGTTCGATGAGCACGAGATCGACGTCCGGTCGCGCGATCGCGAGCACGATTCCCGGCAGTCCCGCCCCGGAGCCGACGTCGCCGACTCGGCCCGGACGAAGCAGTGGTGCGACGAGCACGGAGTTCACGATGTGGCGCGTCCAGAGCCGAGGCCGTTCCAACGGGCCGATAAGCCCGAGCTCCTCGCCTCGCCGAGCAAGCTCGTTCGTGTAGGCGCGAGCCTTGTCGATCCCTTCGCCGAAGAGCTCGGTGGCGATGGGGGGTTCGGGTTCAGTTGGTTTCACGTGAAACATTCCTTATACCGACGGACGGGACGTCCGTCGGCGCTGACGCCGCGGTGAAGGCCCGCAAGGACCTTCACTCAAGCGGAGCGCGCGCATGTGAAACATCCCTGCTCACCGAGTGACCACCGTGTGCCGGTCGCGCCCCTCGCCCTCCGACTCCGAGCGGTAGCCCCGCTCCGACACGATGTCGTGGATGAGCTTGCGCTCGTAAGAGGACATGGGGGGCAGCGCCGCGGCGGTGGCCCCCTCCTCCAGCCGCTCGATCGCGCGGTCCACGAGCTTCGCGATCTCAGCCTCGCGCGCTTCGCGGGAACCCCCGACGTCGAGGATCATCCGCGAGAAGTCACCAGTGCGCGCCTGCACCGCGAGGCGCGTCAACTCCTGCAGAGCGTTGACCGTATCGGGCTTCGACAGCACGCGAAGGTCATCTGCGTTCTCTGCCGTCACCGAGACGTAGGCGCGGCCAGCGCGAACCTCGATGTCGATGTCTCCGTCGAGGTCAGCGATGTCGAGGAGCTCCTCGATGTAATCGGCAGCAGCGTCGCCCTCTGCTTCAAGCTGGGCGATCGTAGGATCGGCGGCGGTAGTGTCGTCGACTTTCTCCGCTGCATCCGTGGGCTCGGGGATCTCGGCGGTCTCGGTGGTCACGGCCGTTACCTCTTCTTCTTTTTCTTGCGATTCTTGGGGTTGACGGGTTGCTGGCGCTGCGGCGACTTAGGTTCTTCCGGCTCGTCGGATGCGGGTTCTTCCGTTTCGACGATGGTGATTCCGCGGCGGGCATTGCGCTTCGCAATGCGTGCTTCTCGAGCGAGAGCCGCCTCGCTGCCGGGAGTGGGCATGTTCCGGATGACGATGAACTGCTGACCCATCGTCCAGGTGTTCGAAACCACCCAGTAGGTCATGACGCCGAGTGGGAACGCGATGCCCGTGAACAGGAAGATGAAGGGGAGGATGTAGAGCAGAATGCGCTGCTGCTTGTACATCGGGCTCTCGCGCATCTCCGGCGACTGGTTCTTCGACATGATCTGCAGCTGCGTGATGAACTGTGTCGACGTCATCCACACCACCATGATCGCCGCGACGACAATGACCGCGACATTGCCATCCGAGCTGCTGATCGAGAGGCGCAGCGGCGCGCCGAATATCTCCGAGTTCGCGAACGAATGCGCGAGCGTCTGGTTGAGCGCCCCGACACCGGCACCCTCCCACTGAGCGGTCTGCAGCACGTAGAAGAGTCCGAGGAAGATCGGCATCTGAATGAGCAGCGGCAGGCACGAGGCGAAGGGGCTCGTTCCCGCGCGCTTGTAGAGATCCATCGTCTCGCGCGACATCGCCTCGCGAGAGAACTGATCGCGCTTGCCCTTGTACTTGTCCTGGATCTTCTTGAGCTGCGGGGCGACCTCGAGCATCTTGCGCTGGCTCTTGATCTGGCGCACGAAGATCGGGATGAGGGCGGCGCGCACCACGATCACGAGACCGACGATGGAGAACACCCAGGTGTAGCCCGAGTCGGGGTGCATTCCAATGGAGGTGAATACCCAGTGGAAAGCCACGAGGATGACCTCGATTACCCATTTGATGGGCCACAGAAGATCTGGCATGTCTAGGACTCAAACCTTTCGTTCGTCGAGGGTCACAAACCCGAACCGCGTGATTCGGTAGGACGTGGTTCTGCTTTCCGGAGGATCGTCGACACCGCCCGCTGCCCAGGGGTGGCACCGCGCAATGCGCCAGCTTCCCAACGCGATGCCCTTGACCACTCCGTGTCGCTGGATCGACTGGAGTGCGTAGTGCGAGCACGACGGGTAGTAACGGCAGACGTCACCGTACAGGGGGGAAATCACCGTGCGGTAGCCGCGAAGCACGAGCACGCACGCGTTGCGCGGGAGCAGCCACGCAAAGGCCAGCATCCGTCTCATGCTCTCGTTCTCCTCGACAGGGCCGCACTGATCTCACCCTGCAGACTAGCCCAGGTGGAGTGCGCGGACTCGGGGAGTGCGCGAATGACGACATCGGTTCCCGGCGCGAGTTCGGACACGACGTCACGGCAGATAGCACGCAGCCGACGGCGCACACGATTGCGCGTGACGGCGTTGCCCACCTTCTTGCTCACGACGAAACCACAGCGAGGCGGTCGATCCGTTTCGCCGACCACGATATGAACGATCGACGCCGAACCGGAGACTCGACGGCCGCGACGCATGGTGTTGCGAATGTCGTCAGCCGTGAGCAACCGATTGGCTCGAGCGAGCACCGGTGAGCTAAGCCGAGAGTTCGGTGCGGCCCTTGCGACGACGAGCAGCCAGGATGGCGCGGCCGGCGCGGGTGCGCATGCGAAGACGGAAGCCGTGCACCTTGGCGCGGCGGCGGTTGTTCGGCTGAAAAGTTCTCTTGCTCATGGCAGATCTCCGGTGTGTTCAGTCAGGTGGTTGAAAAGCACGTGTTCTTGGGCAGGCAGTGAATCACACGAGTCATCGAGCCCGAGCAGTATTGAACCCTGAAAACAGGGTGCCATTAAGGCAGAAGTCAACTGATTAAAGATACGCAATAAGGAGTCTCGGGTCAAACGAGTTCTTCACAGTCGTTGTCGCTATCCCCAAGATTCACCCGATAACTACTATCGAGCCTAAGGGCCAACTAAGGTGGTCTCACTGCACAGGCGGTGGATAACCCTGTTAGTAACTGGATCGAGAAGAAGGGGAGAAATGGCGGAGAACGCTGACGAGACTCAGCAATTGTGGACCACCGTTCTCGATACCCTTCGTTCCGACGCACGGATCACGCCCCAGCTCGAAGGCTTTCTCGCGCTCGTGGAACCCAAGGGCGTCATGGCGGGAACGCTGTATCTCGAGGTTCCGAACGACCTCACTCGAGGCATGTTGGAGCAGCGCATCCGAGTGTCGCTCCTGAGCGCGATCTCGGAAGCGAGCGGCGAAGACATCTCCAACTTCGCCGTGGTCGTCAACCCCGAGCTCTCCCGTGATGTGCTGGAGCCGCGTGACGAACAGGCGGAGCCGGCCTACATCGAACCTGTCGCCGAGGTGCGAACCGAGGGCAGGCGCGCGAGCTCACAGCTCAACCCGAAGTACAGCTTCGACAACTTCGTCATCGGCGGATCGAACCGTTTCGCACACGCCGCCGCGGTCGCCGTCGCCGAAGCACCGGCCAAGGCATACAACCCTCTCTTCATCTACGGCGAGTCCGGGCTCGGCAAGACTCACCTGCTGCACGCCATCGGCCACTACGCCGAGAATCTGTACCCGGGAATTCGTATCCGCTACGTCAGCTCGGAAGAGTTCACGAACGATTTCATCAACTCGATCGCCAACAATCGCGCGTCCGTCTTCCAGTCGCGCTACCGCGACATCGACATCCTTCTGATCGACGACATCCAGTTTCTGCAGGGCAAGGACTCCACGCAGGAAGCCTTCTTCCACACCTTCAACACCCTGCACGACCACAACAAGCAGGTGGTCATCACGAGTGACCTGCCTCCGAAACACCTCACCGGATTCGAGGACAGGATGCGTTCCCGCTTCGAGTGGGGACTCATCACCGATGTGCAGGCGCCCGACCTCGAAACGCGCATCGCGATTCTGCGCAAGCGTGCCCAGAGCGATCGACTCAAGGTTCCGGACGACATTCTCGAGTACATGGCCTCGAAGGTGTCGTCCAACATCCGTGAGCTCGAGGGAACCCTCATTCGTGTCACGGCATTCGCGAACCTCAACAAGACGCCGGTCGACATGGCTCTCGTGCAGACGGTGCTGAAGGATCTCATCACTCTCGATGAAGACAACGTCATCTCGCCGGTCGACATCATCAACGAGACCGCGGAGTACTTCAAGCTTTCCGTCGACGATCTCTACGGCTCGTCGCGCTCGCAGGCGGTCGCGACGGCACGGCACATCGCGATGTATCTCTGTCGCGAACTGACGAGCCTCGCGCTGCCGAAGATCGGCAAACTCTTCGGCAACCGTGATCACACGACGGTGATGTACGCGAACAAGAAGATCAGTGAACTCATGAAGGAGCGTCGCTCGATCTACAACCAGGTCACCGAGCTCACGAGCCGAATCAAGCAGAACCATCGTTACAAGTGATTCCACAGAGAGGAAGGATGACCGGGGAACAGGCTGTGGATAACCGCATCTTCTCTGTGGACAATCACCGATCCGCTGTGAGTGTCCCGCTTCAGCCCGCTGTCGTCTTCAGCAGCTTCCCGAACTCCGCCCACAGGTCCTCCACAACTTACAGCTCTGTAGTTTCGGTGTCCGGACTGGGAACAGTCGTGTTATCCACGGTTTCCACAGCGGTTAATACTCTTAGATCTCTTAATTCAATTGGACATCCGGTCGCTAACCTCGAGGCAGAGCGATCGCCACAGCCCGTTCGTCTCCGTGCTGTGCCAGAATTGATCCCCACACAACCGAGCCACGACCGCTCACGACAGAGGTGATCATGAAGTTCCATGTCAATCGCGATGTCTTCAGCGAAGCAGTCTCGTTCGCGGTCAAACTTCTTCCGCAGCGAACGACGCTTCCGATCCTCAGCGGTGTGCTGATCGAGGCGACGGATGCCGGGCTCACCCTCTCATCGTTCGACTACGAGGTCTCGGCGCGAACCACGATCGCGGCCGAGGTAGAGGAGCCCGGTCGCATTCTCGTCTCGGGCCGTCTCCTCGCCGACATCGCGAGCCGCTTGCCGAATGCTCCGGTCGAGTTCTCGACACACGAGGCGAAAGTCGCGGTGGTGTGCGGGTCGGCCAATTTCACGCTCCTCAGCATGCCGGTCGAAGAGTACCCGACTCTTCCTCAGGTCGCTGACGGTGGTGGTCTTGTTCCCGCCGAAGAATTCTCCACCGCGGTCTCCCAGGTCGCTGTCGCGGCGTCCCGTGACGATGTCACCCCGGTCATCACGGGAGTGCAGCTCGAGGTCTCCGACAACAGTCTCGGACTCGTCGCGACCGACCGCTACCGCGTTGCGGTTCGAGAGATTCCCTGGGACGCGGGAACGTCATCCGCTGGGGAGGCCACAGCCCTCGTGCCTGCCCGCACGCTCAGCGAGGTGGGCAAGACCTTCGCCCACGCAGGGAACATCACCGTGTCGGTGACGAACACCGACGATCGCGAACTCATCGCGTTCAGCGCCGAAAACAAGACCGTGACGAGCCTGCTCATCAAGGGAAACTTTCCCCCCGTGCGTCGCCTCTTTCCCGAGGTCGTCGACAACTACGCGGTCATCAACACCGCCGATCTCGTCGAAGCCGTTCGTCGTGTGTCGCTCGTGCTCGAGCGCGAAGCAGCGCTGCGGTTCACCTTCACGGCCGACGGGCTAACGCTCGAGGCGGTCGGCTCGGAGCAGGCTCAGGCCTCGGAGAGCATCGACGCGCACCTCAGCGGCGACGAAACGGTCGTGTCGCTGAAACCCCAGTTCCTGCTCGATGGACTCGGCGCAGTTCACTCCGAGTTCGTGAGAATCTCGTTCACCAAGACCGACAATCCGAACAAGCCAGGCCCCGTGCTGATCAGCGCACAGTCGTCGAAGGACCAGCCCGGTTCCGACACCTACAAGTACCTCCTGCAGCCGAATCTGCTGCTTCGCTGATGTGATCGTCACCAGAATCGGCCTCACCGACTTTCGCAACTATCGCGTTGCCGATGTGGAGCTTGTCGCCGGTGCGAACCTCTTCGTCGGCAGCAACGGTCAGGGAAAGACCAATCTCGTCGAGGCACTCGGGTTCCTGAGCACTCTCGGCTCGCATCGTGTCTCGAGCGACCAGGTGATGATTCGACAGGATGCCGACTCGGCGATCATCCGAGCACGGCTTCGCTACGGTGATCGCGAGGCTCTCGTCGAAGTCGAGCTCAATCGAAAGAGTCCGAACCGCGCTCAGGTCAACCGCGTTCCGATCAGGGTTCGTGAGCTGCCGCGTCATGTCTCGACCGTGGTATTCGCCCCCGAGGATCTCGCGATCGTGCGCGGGGAGCCATCGGGTCGACGCCGGTTTCTCGACGAGCTGCTCCTTCGTCGATCCCCCCGCCTGGGCGGGGTACTGGCCGATTACGAGCGCGTCGTTCGACAGCGCAACACCCTGCTCAAGTCTGCTCGTGCGACGGGGGCGAGACAGCTGTCGACACTCGACGTCTGGGATGACAAGCTCATCACCCTCGGCGCGGAGCTCATCGAGGCCCGCGCCGCTCTCGTTCGTGAGCTCGAGCCGCGGGTCGCCGCAGCGTACGCATCGATCGCGGGCGCCGATCACCGCATCCGCTTGGCCAATCAGCTGAGCATCCTCACGGCGGATCCGGATGCCGACCCCGCCGAGGCGAATTCTGCCGACCTCACGGCCGATCGTGCGACATCCGTGTTTCGCTCCGCGCTGGAGCGACTGCGCCCCCGCGAGCTCGAGCGAGCGATCACGCTCGTCGGTCCCCACCGCGACGACCTTCTGCTCGAACTCAACGGCATGCCGGCGCGGAGCACGGCGAGTCACGGTGAGTCGTGGTCCTTCGCGCTCGCGCTCAGGCTCGCGTCGGCCGAGGTTCTGCGCGTCGACTCGCTGCATGGAGACCCGGTGCTCGTGCTCGACGATGTGTTCGCCGAGCTCGATGAGAAGCGGCGGGAGCGTCTCGCGAACGCGGTCGGTGGCTTCGAGCAGGTGCTGATCACGGCCGCGGTGCTGGGCGATGTTCCCGGAAGACTCACCGGGAACACGGTGCACATCGACGCGGGAACGATCGTCGAGGCACCGGGCGAAGGTGCCGGAACATGACCGAAGCACGCGAGGCGGACGATGAATCGGTTCCCGAGCACATCGGCGTCTATCAGCGGTTTCGCACCGTGTTCGGTGACGGCGCGGCGCGGTCTCGGGACTCGCGGCGACGTGCGGCCCGAGCGGATGCGGCGAGTGTTCCCTATGGTGCGGGCAGGGATCCCCGAGGACTCGGCGAGATCGTCGACAATCTCACGATGAAGCTCGGCTGGAACTCCCCGCTCGCCCAGTCCGAGCTGCTCGCGTCGTGGGCGGATCTCGTCGGCGCGGAGACGGCCGAGCGATCGACGCCGGTATCGATCGACGAGGGCGTCTTGACCGTGGCGTGCGACTCGACGGCGTGGGCGACACAGCTTCGGATGATGCGGGCCGATCTGCTCACGGCGATCGCCCAAAAGTACCCGGATGCCGGCATCACCTCGATTCGCTTCGATGGGCCGGGGGTCCCCTCCTGGAAGAAGGGCCCCAGATCGGTTCCAGGGCGCGGTCCACGCGATACTTACGGCTAGGTACACAAAAAACTTCTCCGCGGTCGATTAAATGCTTCCAGCGGCCGTTTCTCGCCGGCTTGGCAGGCTCGGGCTTGGTAGACTGAAGAGTCGTCGAGGCAGCTACTGATCGCAGGAGCGGAGCCCGAAGAACTTGACCGGCAGGAGCCTCGTTACCCATGGCAGCAAACCGCAAAAATTCAGAGTCCGAGGCAAGCTACGGCGCCGACCAGATCCAGGTTCTCGAGGGACTCGAAGCGGTTCGCAAACGCCCGGGCATGTACATCGGCTCGACCGGTCCCCGCGGACTTCATCACCTCGTCTACGAGGTCGTCGACAACTCGGTCGACGAGGCTCTCGCCGGGTACTGCGACACCATCAGCGTGACGATGCTCGCCAACGGGGGCATCCGTGTCATCGACAACGGCCGCGGCATCCCCGTTGATGAGAACAAGAAAGAGAAGAAGTCGACCGTCGAGGTCGTGCTCACGATTCTGCACGCGGGTGGCAAGTTCGGCGGCGGCGGCTACGCCGTATCCGGCGGACTGCACGGCGTCGGCGTTTCCGTCGTCAACGCTCTCTCGAGCGAGCTGCTCGTCGAGGTGCGGCGTCAGGGTCATGTGTGGCACCAGCAGTACAAGCACGGCGTTCCGCAGGCGCCACTCGCCAAGGGCGAGGCCTCGGAGGAGACCGGCACCACGATCACGTTCTGGCCAAGCGCCGACACTTTCGAGACGATCGAATTCGACTACGAGACGCTGCGGTCGAGGTTCCAGCAGATGGCCTTCCTCAACAAGGGCCTCACGATCTCCCTGACGGATGAGCGCGAAAGCGAGCCGGTTCGCGTCACCTACCTTTACGAGAACGGTCTCGTCGACTACGTGCAGTACCTCAACTCGAGCAAGAAGATCGAGCTCGTTCACGAGGAGATCATCGCGTTCGAGCAGGAGGACACCGAGCGCCGCATCTCACTCGAGGTCGCCATGCAGTGGACGAACTCCTACCAGGAGAGCGTGCACACCTACGCCAACACGATCAACACCCATGAGGGCGGCACTCATGAAGAGGGCTTCCGTGCGGCGTTGACGACACTCGTCAACAAGTACGCGCGCGACAAGAACCTGCTCAAGGAGAAGGACGAGAACCTCACGGGAGACGACGTGCGCGAGGGTCTCACCGCGGTCATCTCCATCAAGCTCGGCGAACCGCAGTTCGAGGGCCAGACGAAGACGAAGCTCGGAAACACCGAGGCGAAGAGCTTCGTGCAGCGGGTCGCCGGCGACCACCTCACCGACTGGTTCGAGCGCAACCCGAGCCAGGCGAAGGAGATCATCCGCAAGGCGATCCAGGCTGCGGCGGCGCGCATGGCGGCGCGCAAGGCGCGCGAGCAGACCCGCCGCAAAGGCCTGCTGGAGTCCGGTGGCATGCCGGGCAAGCTCCGTGACTGCTCGAGCACCGATCCCGTGCTGAGCGAGATCTTCATCGTCGAGGGCGACTCGGCCGGTGGTTCGGCCGTGCAGGGTCGCAACCCCGAGACCCAGGCCATCCTGCCGCTGCGCGGCAAGATCCTCAACGTCGAGAAGGCGCGTCTCGACCGTGCGCTCGGCAACGCCGAGGTTCAGGCGATGATTACCGCGTTCGGTGCCGGTATCGGCGAAGACTTCAACCCTGAGAAGGCTCGGTATCACAAGATCGTGCTCATGGCGGATGCCGACGTCGACGGCCAGCACATCACGACGCTGCTGCTCACGCTGCTGTTCCGCTATATGAAGCCGCTCATCGAGCTCGGCTACGTGTACCTCGCTCAACCTCCGCTCTACAAGATCAAGTGGTCCAACGCGGAGCACGAGTACGCGTACAGCGACCGCGAGCGGGACGCCTTCCTTGAGCTCGGCGCCGAGCAGGGCCGCCGCATCCCCAAGGAGAACGCGATCCAGCGCTACAAGGGTCTCGGCGAGATGGACTACAAGGAGCTGTGGGAGACCACGATGAACCCGGAGACCCGCACGCTGCGGCAGGTCACGCTCGATGACGCGGTCGCCGCCGACGAGATATTCACGACCCTCATGGGTGAGGACGTCGAGGCGCGTCGCTCCTTCATCCAGCGCAATGCCAAAGACGTTCGCTTCTTGGATATTTGATGGCCCGAATTGTGCAGCAATTCGAGCCATCAAGGTTGAGTAGCCGACCCTTCCGGTCGGCGTATCGAAACCCAGACAACCGCTGGTCGAGTAGCCAGCCCAACCGAATACCGCTGGTCGAGTAGCCCCGCAGGGGCGTATCGAGACCACCACTGAAAGATTCATAGACATGGCTGAAGAGACAACCGAACCGGGCGCGCAGGTCGACAAGATCGAACAGGTCGACCTGCAGCTGGAGATGCAGCGCAGTTATCTCGACTACGCGATGAGCGTCATCGTCGGGCGCGCGCTTCCCGACGTGCGCGACGGACTCAAGCCCGTGCACCGCCGCGTCATCTACGCGATGTATGACGGCGGATACCGGCCCGACAAGGCGTTCTCGAAGAGCGCCCGCGTCGTCGGCGAGGTCATGGGGCAGTTCCACCCGCACGGTGACGGTGCGATCTACGACGCGCTCGTGCGACTCGTGCAGCCGTGGAGCCTGCGCTACCCGCTCGCGCTCGGTCAGGGGAACTTCGGCTCGGCGGGCAACGACGGCGCCGCCGCGCCCCGCTACACCGAGACCAAGATGGCGCCGCTGGCCCTCGAGCTCGTCCGTGACATCGACGAGGACACCGTCGACTTTCACGACAACTACGACGGCCGCACCCAGGAGCCGGAGGTTCTGCCCGCCCGGTTCCCCAACCTGCTCGTCAACGGCTCGGTGGGCATCGCCGTCGGCATGGCCACCAACATCCCGCCGCACAACCTGCGCGAGGTCGCCGACGCCGCGCTGTGGCACCTCGCGAACCCCGAGGCTGAGCAGGAGGAGCTCGTCGGGGCGATCCTGCAGCGCATCAAGGGGCCGGACTTTCCGACCGGCGCCCAGATTCTCGGGGTGAAGGGCATCCAGGATGCCTACCGCACCGGCCGCGGTTCGATCACGATGCGCGCGGTCGTCAACGTCGAGGAGCTGCAGGGACGCACCTGCCTCGTCGTCACCGAGCTGCCGTACCAGGTCAACCCCGACAACCTCGCGCTCAAGATCGCGGAGCTCGTCAAGGAGGGTCGCATCGGCGGCATCGCCGACATCCGCGACGAGACCTCGGGCCGCACCGGTCAGCGCCTCGTCATCGTGCTCAAGCGCGACGCGGTCGCCAAGGTCGTGCTCAACAACCTCTACAAGCACACCCAGCTGCAGGAGAACTTCGGCGCGAACATGCTCGCCATCGTCGACGGCATTCCGCGCACGCTGCCGATCGACCAGTTCATCACCCTGTGGGTTGCGCACCAGATCGAGGTCATCGTTCGGCGCACGCAGTTCCGTCTCGCGAAAGCGGAGGCGGAGGCGCACATTCAGCGCGGGTACCTCAAGGCGCTGGATGCCCTCGACGAGGTGATCGCCCTCATCCGTCGGTCACCGGATGTCGAGGCCGCGCGGGAGGGACTCATCAAGCTCCTCGACATCGACGAGGTGCAGGCGAACGCGATTCTCGCCCTGCAGCTGCGTCGCCTTGCCGCGCTCGAGCGGCAGAAGATCATCGACTACGCCGCCGAACTCGAGCGCCAGATCGCGGAGCTCAACGAGATTCTCGCCGACCCCGTGCGGCAGCGGCAGATCGTGAGCGATGAGCTCACCGAGATCGTCACCCGCTACGGCGATGACCGGCGCAGCGAGATTCTGTTCGGCTTCGACGGCGACATGAACATGGAAGACCTCATCCCCGAGGAGGAGATGGTCGTCACCCTCACGCGCAGCGGCTACATCAAGCGCACGCGCAGCGACAACTACCGCAGCCAGCATCGCGGCGGCAAGGGGGTCAAGGGCGCGCAGCTGCGCGCCGACGACATCGTGGAGCACCTGTTCGTCACGACCACGCACCACTGGCTGCTCTTCTTCACCAATAAGGGCCGCGTCTACCGCGCCAAGGCGTACGAGGCGCCCGAGGCGGGCCGGGACGCGAAGGGTCAGCACGTCGCGAACCTGCTCGCGCTGCAGCCCGACGAAGAGGTCGCCGCCGTGCTCGACATCAAGGACTATGACCAGGCGCCATACCTCGTGCTCGCCACTCGTGGCGGACTCGTGAAGAAGACCGAACTCACGGCGTACGACACGAACCGCTCCGGGGGGATCATCGCGATCAACCTGCGAGACGACGACGAACTGGTTGACGCGATGCTCGTCGAGGAGCACTCCGACATCCTGCTCGTGTCGCGCAAGGGGATGTCGGTGCGATTCGAAGCATCCGACACCGCACTTCGTCCCATGGGCCGTGCGACCTCGGGCGTCATCGGAATGCACTTCCGCGACGGGGACGAACTGCTCTCGGCGTCCGTCGCCGCCGATGAGGGCTATGTCTTCGTCGTCACGGAGGGGGGCTTCGCCAAGCGCACCGATCTCTCGCAGTACCGCGTTCAGAATCGCGGCGGAATCGGCATCAAGGTGGCCAAGCTGCAGGAGGCGCGCGGTGACCTGGTGGGCGCTCTCATCGTCGACGACGACGACGAGGTTCTTGTGGTTCTTGCCAGCGGCAAGGTGGTACGCTCTGCCGTGGCCGAAGTACCGGCCAAGGGGCGCGACACGATGGGTGTCGTGTTCGCACGATTCGACGATGACGACAAGATCATCGCGATCGCCAAGAACAGCGAGCGAAACGTGGAAGAGATCGACGGCTCCGTCGAGCAGTCGGAAACGGAAGCGGTCGCGGCCGGTTCGAACGAGTCGACGGCCGGGAAGGACGAGGATCAGTGAGTAGCGTCGCGGAGAAGCTTCAGCGCAAGTCGCAAAAGGCGACGGCGGTGAAGCAGGTTCGACTCAAGCTCGTGTACATCGACTTCTGGTCGGCGGTGAAGCTGTCGTTCCTCATCGCACTATCCGGCGCGATCATCATCCTCGCGGCGACCCTCATGATCTGGGTGGTCTTGAACACGACCGGCATCTTCGACGAGGTGGGCGGCCTCATCGCCGAGATCCTCGGTGACGAGACCTTCAGCCTCACCACCACCCTGTCGCTCACCAATGTGCTCATGTACTCGCTCATCGTCGGGGCGCTCAACGTCATCGTGGGCACCGCGCTCGGTGCGATCGGCGCGCTGCTCTACAACCTGAGCGTGCGCATGACGGGTGGCCTGCTCGTCGGCTTCACGAACAACTGACCTGCCCTCCGAGCATCGCTCGGTGCGCAGGTCAGATCGAGTAGCCGGCCCTTCCGGCCGGCGTATCGAGATCTCCGCTTCGAGGTCTTCGCTCGCGGGTTGAGGAGCGCGCGAAGCGACCGTGATTCTTGCCGGTTGAGGAGCGCGCGAAGCGCGCGTCTCGAAACCGCACCACCAGCAGCCTCCGATTACAAAAACGTCAGGCGGATGCGATACGCTCGTATCTGCATTTCTCGGGGCTATAGCTCAGGCGGTTAGAGCGCTTCGCTGATAACGAAGAGGTCCCAGGTTCAAGTCCTGGTAGCCCCACGGTGCGTGCCGCGATGTGTGACCGACCGCCCAGACGCCAGCGCGCGTACACGCCGCCGCGCTTCGCGTCCTGTAAAGTCGTTGTGCACCAACCCGGTTCACCGAGCGCTCGCGCGCGGTCGGTGAACCGAATGTGCGCCGCAGAAGCGGCGGCGCACCAGATAGAAGGGCCCTTAGCTCAATTGGTAGAGCGCCTGCTTTGCAAGCAGGAGGTCGCCGGTTCGATTCCGGCAGGGTCCACTCCCTATCCGACGCCGCTTCGGTAGTGTGTGCGGGTGGATATCCGCATCGGTGCCTACGGCGTCATCCTCGACGGCGATCGAATCCTGCTCGCCCACTGGAACGAGCACCATCACACCGGCTGGACCCTCCCCGGCGGCGGGCTCGAGCCGGGCGAGGATCCCGCGGATGCCGCGCGACGGGAGATCCTCGAGGAGACCGGTCACATCGCGGAGCTTCGCGGACTCATCGGCATCGACTCGCAGGTGGTGGCCCCCGCGGATCGCGTTCGCGGCGGCACGACCCCGCTGCACTCCTTCCGCATCGTCTATCGGGCGGAGATCACGGGCGGCGAGTTGCGGCGCGAGTTGAACGGAACGACGGATGAGGCGGCATGGTTCGACCTCGCGGAGGTTGGCAGCCTTGATCGTGTTCCGCTCGTGGATGTGGGGTTGAGGTTCGCGGGCCTCGACCCGACACCCCGTCTGTAAGGCAGGGTCACGGTTCGCTAGGGACGAACCCCGACGCGCGCGCCGAGAGTCGCCGGCGAACCGAGCGCGCGCTCCGCCTCGGCGAACGGCACGATCTCGCCCACGAGGT
>JAHBSW010000031.1 GCA_019638935.1 Cryobacterium sp. | reverse complement strand
TGCGGGCGAGCTTGCGGTAGGTCTTCTTGAGGTCGGCGTCCGAGACATCCTTCGAGACGTCAAGGACCTTGTAGAAGTCCTTCTCGAACCAGTCTTGGCTCGCCACGCCTACTCCTTCGCCGCCGAGACGACCACCTTGGCCGGCCGCAGAAGTCGGTCGCCGAGGTGATAGCCGACGACCGCGACATCGACGATGGTGTCAGGGTCGACGTCCGAGGCGATGTGAGCGATGGCTTCGTGCTGCATCGGGTCGAACCTCTCGCCAGCGGGAGAGACCCGCGTGAGACCGTGTCGCTCCATCGTCGCGCGGAGCTTCTGCGCGACGAGTGCGACTGGGCTGCCCTCGGGCAGGTCTCCGTGGGCCTCAGCGAGGTCGAGGTCATCGAGCACGGGCAGCAGGCTCAGCGCCATCTCGGCAAGGGCGAGCTCGCGCGCCACGGAACGGTCCCGCTCCACACGCTTGCGATAGTTCGCGTACTCCGCCGTGACACGCTTGAGATCGGCAAGGTGCTCGGAACCAGGGTCGGAGCCGGAAGCATCCGTCACCTGTTCCGTCACGTCTTCGCCCGCGAGCAGACGCTGCAGCTCATCGTCGAGGTCGACCTCGGTCGTCTCGTCGAGGTCGCGAACGTCCCCGGTTTCGGGGTCGATGCGCCTCTTATCGCGAACGACGGGTTCGCCCTCAGCCGCACCCTCCCCCGCAGGATCGAACGATTCGTCGGGGTGCTTGTCACCCTTGTCTTTTGCCATTGCTACTTCGCGTCGCCTTCGGGCTCGTCATCCACTACCTCGGCGTCGACGATGTCCTCGTCGTCGCCGCTGGCAGGCTCGCCCGTCTCCGAGTCAGCCGCGGTCGCCTCGGCGGTCTGGCTCTGCTGGTAGAGCGCCTCGCCGATCTTGGTCTGGCTTTCATTGAGTTTGTCGTACGCCACCTTCACGGCGTCGTCGTCTTCACCCGCGAGAGCGGTCTTGAGCGCGTCGACATCGGCCTGAACATCCGTCTTCACGTCGTCGGGCAGCTTGTCGGCGTTGTCCGTGAGCAGCTTCTCAGTGCCGTACGCGAGCTGCTCACCGTTGTTGCGCAGCTCGGCGACCTCGCGGCGTGCCTTGTCTTCGGCAGCGTGCTCCTCGGCCTCGCGCACCATGCGGTCGATGTCCTCCTTCGCGAGCGAGGAACCGCCCGTGATGGTCATCGACTGCTCCTTGCCGGTGCCCTTGTCCTTGGCACCGACGTGCACGATGCCGTTCGCGTCGATGTCGAAGGTGACCTCGATCTGCGGAACACCACGCGGTGCGGGGGCGATGCCCGTGAGCTCGAACGTGCCCAGCGCCTTGTTGTCACGAGTGAACTCGCGCTCACCCTGGAACACCTGAATCGCCACCGACGGCTGGTTGTCGTCCGCCGTGGTGAACGTCTCGCTGCGCTTGGTGGGAATCGCGGTGTTGCGCTCGATGAGTTTCGTCATGATGCCGCCCTTGGTCTCGATGCCGAGGCTGAGCGGGGTCACGTCGATGAGCAGAACGTCCTTGCGCTCGCCCTTCAAGACACCGGCCTGAAGCGCGGCTCCCACGGCGACGACCTCGTCGGGGTTGACGCTCTTATTGGGTTCCTTGCCGCCGGTGAGCTTCTTGACGAGTTCGCTGACCGCGGGCATGCGGGTCGAGCCGCCGACGAGCACGACGTGTGCGATCTCGCTGACCTTGACGCCGGCCTCACGAATGACGTCTTCGAAGGGCTTCTTCGTGCGGTCGAGCAGGTCACTCGTCATCTGCTCGAACTGAGCACGAGTGATCGACTCGTCGAGGTTGGCGGGGCCGTTCTCGGTGAGAGAGAGGTAGGGCAGCTGGATGCTCGCGCTCGTCGACGAGCTGAGCTCCTTCTTCGCCTGCTCCGCAGCTTCCTTGAGACGCTGCAGGGCGATCTTGTCCTTCGACACGTCGACGCCGGTCGTCTCCTTGAAGCGCTTGATGAGGTGGTCGACGATGCGCTGGTCCCAGTCGTCACCGCCGAGGCGGTTGTCGCCGGCGGTCGAGCGAACCTGGATGGTCGAGAAGTCCTCGTCCTTGCCCACCTCGAGCAGGGAGACGTCGAAGGTTCCACCACCGAGGTCGAAGACGAGGATGAGCTCGTCCTCCTTGCCCTTGTCGAGGCCGTACGCGAGAGCGGCAGCCGTGGGCTCGTTGATGATGCGCAGCACGTTGAGGCCTGCGATCTCGCCGGCTTCCTTCGTGGCTTGACGCTCGGCGTCGTTGAAGTAGGCAGGAACGGTGACAACAGCATCCGTCACCGGCTCGCCGAGGTAGGTCTCCGCGTCACGCTTGAGCTTCTGCAGTATGCGGGCCGAGATCTCCTGCGGGGTGTAGTTCTTGGAGTCGATCGACACCGTCCAGTCGGTGCCCATGTGGCGCTTGACCGATGCGATGGTGCGGTCGACGTTGGTGACCGCCTGTCGCTTGGCGGTCTCGCCGACGAGCACTTCGCCGTCCTTCGTGAAGGCCACCACCGAGGGTGTGGTGCGAAAGCCTTCCGCGTTCGCGATGACGGCGGGTTCGCCGCCCTCCAGCACTGAGACCACCGAGTTGGTGGTTCCCAGGTCGATTCCTACTGCTCGAGCCATGCGCTCATTCTCCTTATTGGTGCTTGTCGTGCAAACAATCGTGGGCGTGACTTGAGTCACACACGCTCAAGTTTTTCACTCGGAGTGTCGAGTGTCAAGTTCTCCCAGCAAATCTTGAGTCAGGTCAGCTCAACCCACGGACTGGGGGTGCAGACACTCCCGAAGTTTCACCCCGGGACTCCCCACGCGTCACCTATCGCCACTAGCCTGTTCGCATGACCGACGAGACGACCCGCGACAGCAACCGCACCACACCGCCCGAACCACCCGCTGCAGCAACCACCGGTGCGGTCGCAGTAATCGGCCTCGATCTGCGCGGCGACACGCCGGCGCCCAAGAAGCAGGTGTACTCGTGGGCGTTCTGGGACTGGGCGACGCAACCGTTCAACACCGTCATACTCACGTTCATCTTCACCGCCCTCTACCTGGTTACCGAGGCATTCCTTCCCCCCGAGATCGCAGCACTGGATGCGGACGATCCGGTGCGTACCGCCGCCGAGGCCGGTCTAGCATCCGGCCTGGGCATGGGAGGGACCATCGCGGGAATCGCCATCCTTCTGCTCGCACCCGTGCTCGGCCAGCGTGCTGACGCCGCTGGACGCCAGAAGCTGTGGCTCGGCATTGGAACCGGTGCGCTGATCGCATGCATGTTCGGCCTCTGGTTCGTGGAGCCGCGGCCCGCCCTCTTCTGGGTGGGAGTCGCCCTGATCTCCGCCGGGTCGGTTTTCGGCGAGATCGCCGCGGTGAACTCCAACGCGATGCTCATCGGCATCGCCAACAAGAAGAACGTGGGTCGCATCTCGGGGCTCGGCTGGGGCTTCGGATACCTGGGCGGGATCGTCGCCCTCGTCATCGTCGTCGTCTTCTACATGACCGACTGGTTCGGCCTCTCGGAAGACAACGGCTTGCCGTTCCGGCTTATCGCCGTCGGCTGCGCCGTCTGGGCCGTCATCTTCTCCATCCCGATCTTCCTCAACGTGCCGGAACCCTCACTCGGTCGTCCCGAGCGCAAGGTCGGCTTCTTCACTTCGTACA
Source organism: Cryobacterium sp. (assembly GCA_019638935.1). Classification (GTDB taxonomy): domain Bacteria; phylum Actinomycetota; class Actinomycetes; order Actinomycetales; family Microbacteriaceae; genus Terrimesophilobacter. The sequence continues at coordinate 27,354 of JAHBSW010000031.1, read as the reverse complement.
AGCTCCTGGTGCAGGACGTCATTGCGCTGTACAAGTCTCCGGAGACGAGGCCCACCTTCTGGTTCCTGCTCGCCAGTGCGGTCTTCCGTGACGGGCTGGGCGGGGTGTTCGCCTATGGCGCCATCATCGCCGGCCTCGTCTTCGGGTTCGGCTTCATCGATCTCGTCATCTTCGGGGTCGCGGCGAATCTCATCGCCGGTGTCTCGACGATCATCGTGGGCCGTCTCGACGACGCCATCGGCCCCAAGCGTGTGATCGTTTTCGCACTCACCGGAATGGTGATCGCAGGACTCCTGATCTTCTTCCTGGTCGACGCCGGCACGATCGTGTTCTGGGTCGGCGGACTCGTTCTCTGCGCGTTCGTCGGTCCTGCACAGGCGGCATCCCGATCGTTCCTCGCACGCGTCACACCCGCCGGACGAGAAGGCGAGATCTTCGGCCTCTACGCCACGACGGGCCGCGCGGCGAGCTGGATGGCGTCGTCGGCGTGGGTCGTCTTCATCAGCATCACCAGCTCGGCCACGTTCGGCATCCTCGGTATCGTGCTCGTGCTTCTCGTCGGCCTGCTGCTCCTGCTGCCGGTCAAGGAGAAGCACTCCGAGATCGACTAGTCGACCGGTTGTATATCGGATGAAGGTTACCTAAAGTCGAAACCATGGCGGACCCGAGACCCGTTGGATTCTGGCTCAAACTTGTCGATCAACTCATCGACAAGCAGTTCTCGGACGCGCTCGAAGAGCACGGCGTTACGAGGCGACAGTGGCAGCTGCTGGGCGTGCTCGCACGGGGGCCGGCGACCATGCTCGAACTCGCCTCGGCGTTGGGGCCGTTCATCGACACCGCCGCCGGGGAGACGGTCATGGACCACATCGGCGAACTCGTCGAGAGCGAGTGGGTCGTCGACAGTGACGGAACCTTCTCCTTCACCGAACGCGGCACGACGGCTCACGCTCGGCTGACCGAAATCGTGGACGGTATCCGCAGCCTGAGCGTCGAGGGAGTCGGAGCTGCGGAGTACTCAGCGACCCTGGACGTTCTCGAACGGATGGCCCGCAACCTCGGCTGGACCGACAGCGAGCGCTAAGGACTTTCGCGATCGGCCAGGGCCGCAACGAAGCGCTCGAGCAGGTCGGCGAACACCCTCGTGTCATCGGCGCTGAATCCTGCGAGTCCCGACTCTACGCTCTCGCGCCGCTCGCGAACCGCGCGCTCGAGATGGTCCCGTCCCGCCGCGCTGAGCTCGACCACGCTGCGTCGACCATCGCGCGGATCGGGCTTGCGGGTCAGCAGGCCGGCATCCATCGCATCCTGAACCAGTCGACTCGCTCGGGGCTGATCCACGCCGATCGCCTCGGCCAGTTCGGTGACGCCCAGACCTGGATGCTCGGCGAGCACGCTGAGCATGCGGTGCCGAGCAAGACCGGCGAGACGCGGGTGGCCACGATGCAGGCGGTGGTCATGGATCGGAGAGTGCTCACCGCGGTGCGGCGCGTGGTGGTGTTCCTCACGCCCACGATGTCTATCGACTCCTCGGCGCTGCGGTCGTCCCAGGCGACGCAGTTCGGCGAGCGCGGCGTCGATGCGTGCGACGTCGATTTGACTTTCGGAATCCATGTATGTCATCATACATTTACATGTAGTAATACATGTAAATGCTGGGCTCGTCACTACGACCACCCCAGCCGATAGTCAGAACAACAGACTTTGAAAGGCCTAGAACATATGACTAACCACGACAACAAAAACCATTTCGAACGACCTTTGGGCCACCTGGCCGCAGTCGTCTCGCAGCGCTCACGCGGCGCCGTCCACACGGCACTCACCGAGGCGGGCATCTCCCGCCGCGACCTGCGGCTGCTCGCGGTGCTCGATCGCGAGCCCCAGACCGCCGAAGCGCTCGAAGAGCGTCGCGCGGCTCGCCGCGAACGCCACTCCGGTGGCGAGCACGGAGAGCACAGCCACGAGCGCCACGGCGGCTTCCGCGTCGGCCGCGGAGGCCACAGGCGCCGCGCGCGCGACGGGCAGGGTTCCGACCAGGCCGGCCGCGGCATCCTTCACCGGATGACCCTGGCCGAGAAGCTCGACGACCTCACCGCGCGCGGACTCATCGCCGCGGACGCCGACGGCACGCTGCGTGTGACCGACCAGGGCACGGCCCTGCGCGAGTCCGGGCGCGCGAGCCTCGCCGCCGTCAAGGAGCGCTCGACCGCGGGGATCTCCGAGAGCGATCTCGAGACCACGCGGCGCACGCTTCAGACACTCGCGAGCAACCTCGCAGGCTGACGCATCCCGCGCGCACCGTAGCCCAAAGCGCAAAAGTTGCTGTCTCGCCACCCGGCGGGCAGCAACTTTTGCGCTTTCGCAGGCTTTCTGCGCGCTTCAGCGCGAGGTGTCGGTGCGGTGGAAGTTCTGGAACGACAGGCTCGCCGTCGGACCGCGCTGGCCCTGGTAGCGCGAGCCGTACCTGCCGGACCCGTACGGCGTCTCGGTGGCCGAGCTGAGCCGGAAGAAGCACAGCTGCCCGATCTTCATCCCCGGCCACAGCGTGATGGGCAGGGTGGCGACGTTGCTGAGCTCCAGCGTGACGTGCCCGGTGAAGCCGGGGTCGATGAAGCCTGCGGTCGAGTGCGTGAGCAGACCGAGGCGCCCGAGCGAGGACTTGCCCTCGAGGCGAGCAGCGATCGTGTCGGGCAGAGTCACGAGCTCGAACGTCGAGCCGAGCACGAACTCCCCGGGGTGCAGGATGAACGGCTTCTCGGGGTCGACCTCGACGAGCCGGGTCAGCTCGGGCTGGTCCTCGGCGGGGTCGATGTGCGGGTACTTGTGGTTGTCGAAGAGCCGGAAGAACCGGTCGAGGCGAACGTCGATGCTCGCCGGCTGGATCATCTCGGGTTCGTAGGGGTCGAGGGCAACTCGACCCGCGTCGATTTCGGCACGGATGTCGCGATCGCTCAGCAGCATGCCACGAGACTACCGTCCTCCCGCACCGGTGATCGAGAGATCGGCGGAGCCGACTGTATCGAGATCCGCCACGCCAACGTGGTCTTGAGCGTCAGGAATGCAACAGCTCGACTCCGACCGTTCATTCGTCGGTCTAGTGACAAAAGCGGTGCGGCAGTACAGAGTGGAGACATGACCACGTCACGCATCCAGAAGGCGGAACTGCTCCGATCGCTGCACGTGCCCGGCGATCCGCTCATCGTCACCAACGTGTGGGATGCCGTCACGGCGCGCACCGTGGCCGCGGCTCCGGGCGTGAAGGCCCTCGCGACGGCCAGTCACGCCATCTCGTTCGCGCACGGGGTTCCCGATGGCGAGGGGCTCTCGCTTGCGGCGGCTCTCGATGCGGCACGTGTGGTCATTGACGCGACGGACCTGCCCGTCTCGGTGGACTTCGAGAAGGGCTACTCCACGGATGGCTCGCGGTTGGCCGAGAACACGCACGCGCTGATCGAGGTCGGGGCTGCGGGACTCAACCTGGAGGACAGCGTCGGCCCCCCGAAGGCCCCGCAGTTCGAGATCGAGGATGCCGCGGCGCGCGTCGCCGCCGTTCGCGGGGCTGCCGAGGAGGCGGGCGTTCCGCTCGTGATCAACGCGCGCGTGGACACGCTGGCGGGCGGGGGCGAGTGGGATGAGGCCATGACCCGGGCGAACGAGTACCTCGCCGCGGGTGCCGACGTGATCTTCATGCTCGGTCTCGGCGACGAGGACAAGGTCAAGCGAGCACTCGACGAGATCGACGGTAAGGTGTCGGTGATCTCCAACCCTTCGTCGGTGCCGCTGAAGCGACTGGCGGAGCTCGGAGTCTCGCGGGTGAGCTTCGGTCCCGGCACGATGGGGTTGACGCTGGCACACCTGGAGGCTGCCGCGACGCAGCTGACCGCGTTGGGCGACTACCCCGCCGAACTCGGATTCAAGTACTGACGGGTCGCCCCCGAGCGACGGCTTGCTAGTATGGCGGTCATCCCCGGAAACGGGGTCTGCGGATGTAGTTCAATGGCAGAACTTCAGCTTCCCAAGCTGATAGCGCGGGTTCGATTCCCGTCATCCGCTCTGCGAAGGGACGCACCGCCGTTAGGTGGTGCGTCCCTTCGCTGATAGTGCTGCGAGTCGAAGCGTCCCGAGGATGCTGGCACCAGCATCCTGTCGCATTCAGGTGCGGGTGCTCGCCCCGCGCCGCAGCCAGCCGAAGATGCCGGTGATGACGAACAGCACCAAGCCGACGATGGCGAGCCAGAACAGGCCCTCCACGACGAAGCCGAAGATGGACAACGCGGCCCACAGGATAAGAAGGAAAATCACTACACCTAACATGCGGCCAAACTACGAACCGCCGCTGGGAGTCACCACCACGTAAGGTGGGCGAATTCTGAACGCGCGCCGCGCGCTATCGCTCGAGCACCACCGCGAGGCCCTGACCGACACCGATGCAGATCGCCGCCACCGCGACCCCGCCGCCACGACGCTTGAGCTCATGCGCGGCGTGCCCGATGATGCGCCCGCCGGATGCCCCGAGCGGGTGCCCGATCGCGAGCGCACCGCCGTGAATGTTGAGCTTGGCGGGGTCGAGCTCGGGCCATCCGGCGAGGCAGGCGAGGGATTGTGACGCGAAGGCCTCGTTGAGCTCGACGAAGTCGACATCCGCCCAGGTCTTACCCGCCCGAGCAAGCGCCTTGTTGGCCGCCTCGATGGGGGCGATCGGAAACACCTCCGGATCGACGCCGTGCGCGGCACGACCCGCGATGCGCGCGAGCGGCTCGCCCTCGAGCACGCCTTCACCCGCGATGAGCACCGCCGAGGCGCCATCGTTGATGGGCGACGAGTTGCCGGCCGTCACCGAGCCCGTGCCGTCGGCGGCGAACAGCGCGCGCAAGCCGGCAAGCTTCTCGACCGAGGTGTCGTCGCGAATGCCCTCGTCACGGGCGAGTTCGACGCCTGGCACGGCAACCGCTTCGGCATCGTAGAACCCGGCCGCCCAGGCTTCGGCCGCCTGCCGGTGCGACAGCACGGCGAACTCGTCCTGCGCGTCGCGGGAGATGTTCCACTCGCGCGCGATCTTCTCGGCGGACTCGCCGTTGCTGATCGTCCAGTGCTTCGGCAGTGCGGGGTTGGTCATGCGCCACCCGATCGACGTGTTCCACATGGTCTGGTTGCCGACGGCGGGCCACGGCTTCGCCGACTTCTCGACGATGAAGGGCGCGCGGCTCATCGACTCGACACCGCCCGCGATGATGAGGTCAGCATCCCCCGTCTCGATCGCGCGGCTCGCCTGGATCACCGACTCCACGCTCGAGGCACACAGACGGTTCACCGTCACACCGGTCACACTCGTGGGCAGACCCGCCAGCAGTCCCGCCATGCGACCCACGTTGCGGTTGTCCTCGCCGGCCTGGTTCGCGTCGCCGAAGATCAGATCATCGACGCGCGCGGGGTCGAAGCCGCCGCGCTCGACGATCGCCTTCACCACGACTGCGGCGAGGTCGTCGGGGCGCACACCGGCGAGCGCACCACCCGCCCTGCCGAACGGTGTTCTCACGGCGTCATAGACGAAACTGGCGGTCATCACGGCGTCCTTCCGCGGTGCGCGCTGGATGCGCCCGCCCAGCCAGACTAACGCGCGGCGACCCGGTACGTTTCCACGGTCGGCGGCCCCTCCAGCAGGGAACGCCACCGTTCGAGAAAACCGCGCATCGTCTCATCGGTCGCCACACGCACCTGGTCGCGGTCGTGGGCATCCTGATCGGCGTACTCGATCGTCTCGATGAAGCGGTCGGGGTCCGCAACATCCCACAGCAGACGCACCCGGATGCCGCCGGGCTGCTCATAGAACGGGATCGCCTCGATCAGGAACGCGTCGAGCTCGCGCCGTCTTCCCGCAGCAACCCGGCCCCGCAGGTGAAGCTCGATCATGCCGCAACACTAACAAGATCACCCGTACGGCACGATGCGCCCGCACCGGTTAGGCTCCCCTCACGACCACTCGCACAACCGGAGGATCCACCGTGTCACAACCCCTCGCCGTCCCCACCATCAGCATCGACCGCGACCCCAAGGTCGTCGGTCGCGAATTCGACGAGACGCTTCGTGAGGTCGGATTCTTTCAGATCGTCGATCATGGGGTTCCGGATGCCGTGGCCGACGCCTGCTGGAACGTGACCCGCGACTTCTTCGACCTGCCCCTGGCGGCGAAGCTCAAGGTCGAGCGCGAGGAGGGCGGACTCTACGGCTACTTCCCCATGCTCACCGAGTCGCTCGCCGCATCCCTCGACGCCATGGCACCCGGCGACCTCAAGGAGTCGTTCAACATGGGTCCCGGCGTGCTCGCGGGGCACACTCCCGTCGACGAGACCGAGGCGAGCCTGTTCCGCGACAACCGCTGGCCGGCGGCACTGCCCGAGTTTCGTGCCGCGTGGGAGCCCTACTTCGCGGCGATGAAGAACCTCTCCGCGCGCCTGCTGGGCATGTTCGCGCACGGCCTCGACCTGCCCGCCGACTTCTTCGCCGACAAGATCGACCGCAGCCCGAGCGCCCTGCGCGCCATCAACTATCCCGAGCAGGACGCCCCACCGCTCGACGGCCAGCTTCGCGCGGGCGCTCACACCGACTACGGAACGCTCACCATCCTGCGCCAGGAGCTCGGCCGTGCCGGCCTGCAGGTGCGCGACGAGAAATCGGATGCGTGGGTGGACATCCCGCCAACCGCTGGCGCATTCGTCATCAACATCGGCGACCTCATGGCGCGCTGGACCAACGATCGCTGGACCTCCACCCTGCACCGGGTCGTGAACCCCGACGCGGGCTCGGATGTCTCCACCCGCCGCCAGAGCATGCCGTTCTTCCACAACGCGAACTACTCGGCCCTCATCGAGTGCCTGCCCTCGGTGCTCGCCGCTGGCGAGCGGCCGAAGTACGAGCCCGTGCTCGCGGGCCCTCACCTCGCGGGCAAGTCGCACAAGGCGGTCGGCTAACAGTCAGCTCTGGCGGGCTGGTGTCGAGACGATCGCTGCGCGATCCCTCAACCGCCAGCGGATCAGAACCAGCGGTTCTGCGGCGGCACCGTGATCTTGCGCACGCGCACCCTGGCGGGCGGCACGTCGGCGCACGCCTCCAGTGCCGGGTCGAGGTCCCACCACTCGCCGATGACCACCCAGCGCCCGTTCGGGTACGTGAGCCGTCGCGCCCGAAAACGGGTCTCGCCCGCCACCTCGATCTCGTCGACGTAGCCCGCGACCTCGTCGCCGACGCGAACCTGCCAGAATCGTCCCCCCAGTTCGGTGACGAGCATGACTCCCCCTCCACTGTCACGGCCGACCCTTGGTTCTTCACACTAGGCAACGACCACCGACACGGGCGGTCGGGCGCGCTCTAGAGTTGTCGGCACTCATCAGGAATACTGAAAGAGTGTTGACCGTGACGGAACCCCAGGTGTGGACGCTCATCGGCGTGTTCGCCGCAGCGATCTTCGGCATGATCACCATCGTCATGACCACGTTTCACCGAACCCTCACTCTGTCTGTCGAGAAACTCGAGATCAAGATCGACGCGCTGGATGCCAAGTTCACGAGCAAAATCGACGCCCTCGACCGAGACATTCAGGCGCTCTCACGCCACGTTTTCCGCACCGACCCGCGCTGACGCTCGACGCCTCGCCATAGGTTTCATCACGCGATGAACCTACGATCCAGTACGACGGCTGAGAGGAACACAGCCGCAACTCTCTCGCTTGATCAGCGTGTGACCGAATGTTCTGCGCATGGGGGAGGCGTCGCGAGAGGTGAGTTCGTCGACGATGTATTCGGCAATCTCCTGAAGCGGGAGTTGAATGGCGGTGAGAGACGGGTATGTGAACGCGGATGCTTCGGTCCCGTCGATAGAGACGATTGCGACATCGTGGGGAATTCGTAGCCCGCGGTGCTGAATTGCGCGAATTGCCCCAAAAGCCTGCACGTCGGAGGATACGAAGATCGCGCGAGGAGGGTTGGCTCGCTCTATAAGGTCGAGAGCTGCTTCGTAACCACCCTCCAGCGAGAACTCGCCATACGCCCTGAGCTCGTCCGCGCGTTTGGGATCGTCCGTGACCGACATCGCGTCCCTCCACGACTGCTCACGAAAGTCCGGACTTCCCAGCCCGGCGATGATCCCCACCTCTGCGTAGCCGTGGCTCAGTAGGTGCTCAACAGCCTCGCGCGCTGCTCCGTAGTCGTCAATTCCCACAGAGGGAATATCAGCGCCTTCAAGGTGCCAGTCCAGAGAAACCACGCGCAAGCCCGACGTCGAGATCGCCTCGAGGGTCTCCGGGCGGCGAATGCCGTACACGGCGATACCGTCCACCTCGCGGGCCAGCATGTTCTGAAACTCCGCGGTCTCCTCCACACCGTCGCTTCCGGCATTCCCTACCATCAAGGCATACCCGGACCGATGGGCACGCTCTTGAACCCTCTTCGCCAGCTCAGAGAAGTATGGGTTGGTGATATCCCGGATCAACAGTCCGATGACATTCGTGCGGGCAAGCTTGAGGGCCCGCGCTGTGGCGTTGGGGCGGTAGTGCAGCTCAGCCATCGCCGCGACAACTCGGTCCCGCGTAGCTTTCGCAACCGGCCGCGGTCCATTGTTGATGACGTAGCTGACGACGGCAGTGCTCACGCCCGCGAGTCGCGCGACATCCTCGCGATTGGCCCTCTTCATGCGTTCACTGTAAAGGCTCTGCCAACTTTTGCTTGCTTCCACACGATCTAACTGATAGAACTTCCTCAAGGAATCTACTCGAGTAGATTTCTCGCTCACACAAGCAGCTGCATTCCGTCTCACGACACAGAAAGGCAACACCATGAAGAAGCCACTGGCCACCGTTGCTCTCGCGGCGGCGCTCCTCGCCGTGACGGCGTGTTCATCCGGAACGCCCGGCGCGCCCGAGTCACCTGAAGCACCACCCGTAGACGACGGAGCGATCTCGGCACCGTTCAACGAAGCAGCGGCGTCGCTCCTTCCCGACGGAGTCGAATCACTCATCTCTGTGACCGACCCCACGTTCGCTCCGTTCCAGTTCTATGACGAGGGCAACGAGACCATCATCGGCTGGACTGCCGACATGATCACCGCACTCAGCCAAACGCTCGGTGTTGACATTCCGCTCGAGGCCGCCGCGTTCGACACCATCATTCCGGGCGTGTCGACGGGCAGATACGATCTTGCCGCGTCGGCATTCACGGTCACCGAAGAACGACTGGGGAACGTCGACATGGTGAGCTGGGGGCTTGGTGGAACGGGCGTCGCCGTCGCCGTCGGAAACCCTGAGGCGATCAGCACCGATCCGCTGACGATGTGCGGGCTGCGCATCTCGGCGTCGCGGGGAACCTCCCAGGCCATCGAGATCCTTCCGCGATTCCAAGAGGCATGCGCGGCGGCCGGCCAGCCTGCGATCGAGGAGAACCTCTTCCCCTCAGGACAGGAAGCACTGTTGGCACTCACATCAGGCCGAATCGACGGGCACCTCAACGACACGATCAGTATCGCCTACGAGGCGGACCTGCATGGTGGCTTCGAGGTTGCGCCGGGCGAAAACATCAACAGCTCGGGCTTCGCCTTCATTCTCGCGAAAGACTCAGCGCTCACTCCCGCCTTCGAAGCGGCGATGGCCGCAATTATCGAGAATGGCACCTACGACGCGGTGAACACGAAGTGGGCCTTCCCTTCCACCGCAGCGATCTCGGTCGGTCAGATTAGCAACAAGTAGCCGACCCCTCACCTCCCAGTCATAGCAAGGAGCCGAGCACAATGACTCTTACTACACCCATACCTGTAGACGAGCAGCCCTTCGATATCCGCCGCCGCCGACACCTCGGGCGCTGGATCTCAGGAACCATCGTGCTCGGTCTCCTTGCTCTGCTGGCGTACTCCGCCGCCACCAACCCACGATTCGAGTGGGAATCCATTGGGGGGTATCTCTTCGCACCCGCGATTCTCAACGGAGTCATAGTCACCCTGCAACTGACGTTCATCAGCATGGCGATCGGTATCGCCCTCGGCGTCATCCTCGCAATCATGCGACTCTCGCCCAACCCGGTGCTGAGCTGGTCGTCAGCCGGCTTCGTCGGATTCTTTCGGGGAACGCCGCTGCTCGTGCAACTGATCTTCTGGTACAACCTCTCCGCGCTCTACCCCGTCATCAGCTTTGGAATTCCCGGAGTAGCACTCAATGCCAACGAGCTCATCACACCATTTCTTGCGGCGATACTCGGTCTCAGCCTCAACCAAGCCGCCTACATGTCCGAGATCGTGCGCGCAGGCATCATCTCCGTCGATCGCGGACAGCGCGAGGCGGCGACAGCCATGGGCCTGACCGGAGGCCAAACAATGCGGAAGGTGATCCTGCCCCAAGCGATGCGGGTCATCATCCCGCCAACGGGAAACGAACTCGTGGGAATGCTCAAGGCGACAGCCCTCGTCTCCGTCATCGCCGTTGCCGACCTTCTCTACTCCGCACAGATCATCTACGCCCGAAACTTCGACGTGATTCCCCTGCTCATCGCGGTGAGCATCTGGTACGTCGTCCTGACAACGATCCTGTCCATCGGGCAGGAGTTCCTCGAGCGGCACTACTCGCGTGGCACCGTCTTCGCCACCGCATCACGCTCGGGACTGGTGAGGCGCATGTTCGCCACCGGGCGAATCGCCCGGCTCGATGAAGGAGAGCAACGATGACGTCCCTGGTGAGAGCAGTGAATGTGGAGAAGCGATTCGGCGCGTTGCACGTGCTGAAGGGAGTGAATCTCGAAGTGAAGAAAGGCGAGGTCGTCTGCTTGGTGGGACCTTCCGGCTCAGGCAAGAGCACCTTCCTTCGCTGCGTAAACCAACTCGAAGACATTGACGCCGGTCTGATCTGGATCGCCGATGAGCCCGTGGGCTTCGAACGGCGTGGTCAATCGCTGCACGAGCTCAGCCCGGCGGACGCCGCGCGCCGTCGATCCCGGATCGGAATGGTGTTCCAACACTTCAATCTGTTCAAGCACATGACGGTTCTCGAGAACCTCACGCTCGCCCCACGAATAGTGCTGCGTGAGAATGAGGCCGCATATCTGCCCCGTGCTCGTGCGCTGCTTGAGCAGGTCGGACTGGCCGAGAAGGCCAACTCCTACCCAGCGCAGCTCTCCGGCGGCCAGCAGCAGAGAGTAGCGATCGCGCGGGCGCTGTGCGTGCAGCCTCAGCTCATGCTCTTCGACGAGCCGACATCGGCACTCGATCCCGAGCTCGTCGGCGACGTGCTCGCGGTGATGCGCGACCTTGCCCAGACGGGCATGACGATGATCGTGGTCACCCATGAGATCGGGTTCGCGAGGGACGTCGCTGATCGCGTAGCTTACTTCCACGACGGCCAGATTCTCGAGATCGGTGCGGCTCGCGATGTCATCGGCGCGCCGCAGCACGAACGCACGAAGTCCTTTCTGGCGTCGGTGAGGTAGTCGATAGATGGCACTCATCATCGACTGCGACCCCGGTATTGACGACGCCCTTGCGCTGTTGCTCGCCTTCGGCTCCCCGCTGGAGATTTCCGCCATCACCACGGTCGTGGGCAACGTATCCGTTGAGCAAGCGACGAGCAATGCACAGACCGTGCTCAATGCTGCGGGCATTACCGGAGTTCCTGTCCACCCTGGCGCAGGAACCCCTCTCTCTGGGCTCGTGAGAGCCTCCTCGAGTTCACACGGTTTCGACGGTCTTGGCGGGAGGGGTTCGGAGCCGCTCGCCATCCGCGAAGCAACCGCGGTCGATCACCTGCTCAGGCTAAGTCGATCGAAGAGAGATTCGCTCACGATCGCCGCGCTCGGCCCGCTCACGAACATCGCAATGGCGATCCAACGCGATGCAGACTTCGCCCAGCGTGTCGATCGACTGGTGGTCATGGGAGGGGCGATTGGCTCCGGCAACGTGACCCCCGCCGCCGAGTTCAACTTCTGGCACGACCCCGCTGCTGTCGATGTGGTGCTGCGTGCCGGATTCACGAGACTGGAGATCATCGGTCTCGACGTGACGGGGCAGGTGTTCCTCAGCGCAGAGGCGCGTGAACGCATCCGGCTCTCCAGCGCGCCGTCAGCGCCGTTCGTCTACGAGATGATCGGTGCCTACTTCGACGCCTACTGGCGCAGTCACGGAGTCGTCGGGGCTGAGATGTGCGACCCGCTTGTCATCGCGCACCTGCTCGACCCCGAGATTCTCACGCTCAGTGAAGCCTATGTGGAGGTGGAGCTGGAGGGTCAGAGCGTCGGCCGGTCCAACGTGTGGCCGACCGCCCGGTACCGCGACAAGATCGCCAATGCGCGCGTCGCGACCGGAGTCGACCCGCAGCGCTTCTTCACGCTGTTCTTGGAGACGACTTTTCCCGCTTCGACCGCCTGACCCCTCGCAGGGCAGCCCTCACCACGCGCGGTTGACATCCCAGAGATGGTGTACGACGTCGTGCAGAAAGTATCGTGCGAAGGAGTCGATCGTGAATGTCGCGCCGTCGCTGCGACGACCGAGGCGTGACCACGCGTCATCCGGAACCGCCTCGAGGCCCGCCGCCATGGCGAGACCGTCAGTGACGAGTTCGCTCGAGACCACAGCGGGATCCTGCTCGGCATAGCTGTCGTCGATTGCCGTCTTGTCCTGATCCCAGTTGTCGAAGACCGGGTTGTCCTGCTCGAGCATGAGGTTGAGACGACGGATGAAGACGCGAAATACATCGCGGGTGTGGCATCCGTACTCCAGTGCCGACCAGGTCGACGGGTTCGGACGCTCGCGCGCACGGTCACGCGCAAGCACCGCGGGCCACTCCTCGATCGCAGCGCGCAAGCGGCCGGCAACCTCGCGCCCCGAGATCGTCGTCGAGTCGAAACCGCACTCGGGGCAGGCCTCGTCGAGCACGAAGGTCCAGTCTTTGGTATCCGGCGTGATGGCCATGTTCAATCTTCCCCCATGGATGCATCGACTAGCGTTGATTCCGTGAGTACTTTCAGCGAAGACATCGTGACCGCCGTTCTCTCCCACATGAACGGCGACCACCTCGACGACAACCTGCTCATCGCGCGCGCCTTCGGCGACGCGGATGCCGAGAGCGCCACCATGGTCGGCCTCGACTTCGAGGCGGGCGACTGGGAGTACACGATCGGCAACGAGTCGCACCCGCTGCGAGTTCCGTGGTCGAAGCCCATCTCCGAGCGTCCGGAGATTCGCCGCGAGGTCGTCGTGCTCTACAACGCCGCGTGCGAGCGTCTCGGCATCGACCCGCGCCCGCACTGAGGACCGCCTCAGCGACCCTCCCCTCGCAGCACCCGTGCGACGCCAACTCCCCCTTCGCACGACAGTGAGCTTGACTTCGCGCTAAACTTAGGTAGACCTAACCTGAATTGAGACCTCATGTCGAGCACGCCCTTCTCACAGACCCTCCGTGAGCGCACCTGGAACACCCACTCCGATACCGAGGGCGCGACCTTCATGTCAGACCTCATGTCGGGCAAGGGAACCCTCGACGACTACATCGCGCTCGTCGTGCAGCACTACTTCATCTACGAGGCGCTCGAGCGCGTCGAGCAGCGCTACCTCGACAATGCGGAGGCATCACAGGTCATCACGGGGCGACTCACCCGCATCCCGAACCTCGTCGCCGACCTCGAGCACCTGCTCGGCACGAACTGGCGTGAAGAGATCCGACCCGTGCCCGCGACCGAGACCTACACTGCCCGTATCGAAGACCTCGACCCCGCGTGGGGCGGCGGCTTCATCGCCCACCACTACACGCGCTACCTTGGCGATCTCTCCGGAGGCCAGCACATCTACAAGGTCATGCAGCGGCGCTTCGGCCTCGGCGAAGACGGCGTCAAGTTCTACCTCTTCGACGACATCGCCGACCCCACCGAGTTCAAGAACGAGTACCGCGCCGCCCTGGACGGCTTCGGCTGGAGCGGGGAGCAAGCGGAGCGCGTCATCGACGAGGTCATCGCCGCGTACACGCTCAACACCGAGGTCTTCCGCGACCTCAGCGCTGCGAAGGCGGCCGTCGCGGTCTAAGTCTCGACACTTCGAGGCCGGTGGTTTCGATACGCGCGCTGACGCGCGCTACTCAACCAGCGGTGAGCCCGACCGCTGTGGTTACAGACCTCATGAACCGCCTGACGTCGTCGTCGACGAGGATGTCGGAGGGCCGAAGCGGGCGGGTCAGGTACATGCCGTCGAGCGTGCTCACGCGACTCAGGGCGACATAGGTCTGCCCGGGCGCGAACGCTCGCGATCCCAGGTCGACGATCGCCTGATCGTAGGTCTTGCCCTGCGACTTGTGGATCGTCACCGCCCACGCGAGGCGCAGCGGAAACTGCTGGAACTCGGCGACGATCTCCCGCGTGAGCTTCTTCGTCGCCGAGGAGTACGAGTACTTGTACTTCTCCCACACAGCGGGCTCAACCTCGTGCTCCTCGCCGTCGACATCGACCCAGACGGTGTCGGCGATCGTGCGCACCGTGCCGATCGAGCCATTCACCCAGCGCCGGTCGCTGTCGTTGCGCAGGAACATCACCTGTGCACCCACCTTGAGCTCGAGTCGCTCGTCGGCGGGATAAGCGCGACCCCCGAAGTCGCCCGTGACCTCTGCGACCGCCGTGAGCGCACGTCCGGGCAGGAGTCCGAGCTGGGTCTGGTTGATGCGATTGACCGAGTCGTTCCGGGTCGCCAGCGTGATGGCTCCGGATGTCGGGGCAGGGCGTGCTCCGATCGTGTTGAGCCTCTCGGCGATCTCCGCCGTCACCATGCCGTGGCGCACGGCGTTGAGCAGGTACTTGAACTCCTCCTCGTGCTGCCGGTGGATGTTGGTGAGCTCGATGATCTTGAGGTCGGCATCCCGCCACACCTTCGCGTCGAAGAACCACATCGACCGGTACTGGTCGGCGAAGTACGACCGCTCATCGCCGTCGCCGGGAACGGGCGCGAGCTGGTAAGGATCGCCGAAGAGCACGACCTGCACGCCGCCGAAGGGGTCATCGGGCCGTTGCCGTGCCTGGCGAAGGGAGCGGTCCATGGCGTCCATGAGGTCGGCGTTGACCATCGAGACCTCGTCGATGACGAGCGTGTCGATCGAGCCGAGCAGCTTGCGCAGGTCGCCGTTCTGCTCGATCTCGTGGTCGGCGATGACCCCGATCGGCAGCCGGAAGAGCGAGTGAATGGTCTGCCCGCCCACGTTGAGAGCGGCGACGCCCGTGGGGGCGGCGATGACGAGCTGCTTGGAGGTGTTCCAGGCGAGGTGGTTCAGCAGCGTCGACTTGCCCGTGCCCGCGCGACCTGTCACGAAGATGTGCTCGCGGCTGCGCTCGATCAGCTCGAAGACCGCCGCCTGCTCAGCGGACAGTTCGGGTTGGCTCACAAAGTCCCTCTCGCGCACGACCGATTCACCGCTGCTGATTAACCGCAGGCCATCAAATCTACGCCACGAATTTACGCCACCTAGGATTGACCCATGGCCCCGGTCTCCACAGCGCAGCGCAGCATGGCGCCGTGGTGGGTCGGTCTCGCTCTCATCGTCGCGGCGTTTGCCGCCGGCGTCGTCGCCCTCAACCTCACGCTCTTCAGCGCCTCGGGGTTCGTCGGCACCTACCTGGCATCGCTCGAGGCCGAGAATCGAATGCCGCACTCGCCACCCCGGCGTCGTCACCCTTCCCGGCGTGAGCGAGCAGCTGCTGCACCGCGACGCTCTCGGCGATCTCAGCGATATCGAACTCGTCGAGGTCATCGACGACGGCCGAGACACGGTCGTGCGCTACGCGTTTAAGCTGAACGGTGTTCCCGGAGAGTCCCACTTCCGCGTGACCCATGACGGCATGCGGCTCGGCCTCTTCAACACGTGGAGGTTCACCGTCAGTCCCGTGAGCGTGCTCGAGGTGACACCGAAGAACGACGCGCGGTTTTCGGCGAACGGCATCCGTCTGAGTTCGACGGGACCGGATGCCGCCGGCACCTGGCAGGTGCTCAGCCCGGGCGTCGTGACCCTCGAGCACAGGACGGCCTACCTCACCTCCGACACCGTCGACGTGCGGGTGACTGAGCCCGGCACCCTCGTTCCCGTGGCGGTCGAGGTGCGGGCGAGCGATCGCTTCGTTGCCGAGGTGCAGTCGGAGGTCGACAGCTATCTCGAGAAGTGCGCGGAGCAGACGGTGCTGTTTCCCACCGGATGCCCCTTCGGCTACACCGTGTCGAACCGGGTCGAGGGGACGCCCGCGTGGTCGATCAGCGAGTTTCCCGTCGTGACGATCGTGCCCGGCGACGAGCCGGGCGAGTGGCTCGTGCCGAATGCAGCGGGAACAGCTCGCATCGAGGTGCGGGTTCGTTCGCTCTTCGACGGCTCCGTGTCGACGATCGATGAAGCGGTCGACTTCTCGCTCCTGTGGTCGATCACGATCCAGTCCGACGACTCGGTTCACATCGATCCCGACTGAGTGCGGCGACGGTACGCGGGTGACTACGGTCGCTTCTGCATCCGCCCCAGCATCTCGTTGTAGGCCCTGAGGTCGGCATCGTCGTCGCGGTCGGCCTTGCGGTCGAGGCGCTTGGCCTCTTTGTCGTCGCTGCGTGACCAGCTGAGCGCGAGGGCGATGGCGAGCACGAGGGTGGGGATCTCGCCCACGCTCCAGGCGACACCACCGCCGGTCTGCTGATCGGCGATCGCCGACTCGCCCCACGGTCGACCCATGGCGCCGTACCAGTCGGCGAGCAGCAGTCCTGTGCCCGTGACGAGGGCGAGCCCGAAGAAGGCGTGGAACGCCATGGTCGCGAGCAGCACGAGCAGCCTGATCGGGTACGACGCCTTGTAGGGTGCGGGGTCGACTCCGATGAGGGATGAGGCGAAGAGGTACCCGGAGACCAGGAAGTGCACGATCATGAGCGTGTGACCGATGTGGTCCTCGGTCGCGTAGCGGAACACGGGCGTGTAGTAGAACACCCAGAGCGACCCCGCGAAGATTGCGGCCGTGACGACCGGGTACGAGAAGACCTTCGCGATCGTCGAGTGCACGAACAGCAGAATCCACTCGCGCGGACCCCGGCTGCCGTCCGTGCGCATCTGGATCGCCCGCAGCGCGAGTGTGATCGGCGCGGCGGGGGCCAGCATGATCGGCACGCCCATTCCGAGCAGCATGTGGGCGATCATGTGCTGGCTGAACAGGTACTGCTCATAGACGTTCGGGGCGCCGTTCGTGACGTAGAAGAGCAGTACGAGCGCGGCGACCCAGAGCACCGTGCGGTAGACCGGCCACCTGTCGCCGCGCCGGTGCAGACGCCACACTCCCGCGAGGTAGAAGAAGATCAGAAAGCCGCAGAACAGTATCCACAGGATGTCGAACTTCCACTCCGTGAAGTACCTGATGGGGCTCAGCTCGGGCGGCAGCGGCTCGCCCGTGAGCCTCATCGCGGGTGTCGCGGTCGGCGGCACCTCCTGCGGCACTGGGGTCTCGGTGCGCGCGAGGCCCGCGCCCACGCCCATCGCGATTCCCATGACGGCGAGCTCGGCGAGGGCCAGCCGCCAGAACAGACGCTGGGCGGTGGGGCCGATGCGCGACATCCGCTCGATCGTGATCCTGCGGTGCAGCGCGCCGAGGAATCCGAGGGCGCCGAGGGCGAGGACCTTGGCGACGACGAGAAGCCCGTAGGGGGTCGTGAAGAGCGCCTCGAGCGAGCCGACGCGGATGGCCCCGTTGACGGCCCCGGATGCGCCCACGACCACGAAGCTCACGAGGGCGAGCGTCGAGTAGCGGCGCAGCACGACGACGAGCCGATCACGCGTGAAGATCCTCTGCAGAAAGACGAGCAGGAGCAGCCCACCGACCCACACGCTCGCAAACACGAGGTGCAGCCCCAGGCTGCTGACGGCGTTGCCGTGACCGGCGGCACCCGCGGCATGGCCCTGCAGCGCGAGCGGCACGAGGCCGGTCACGGCGAAGAGACCGACGAACAGCAGCGCGGTCTGGTTGCGCACACCGAAGCAGAGCACGGTGACGATCGCGGGGGCGATCGTCGCGTAGCTCCAGGCCTGGCCCAGCTCGATGTTGAGCAGGTAGTTTCCGAAGACCTGGCCGAACTCGGGGCCGAAGGTCACCGGCAGCAGCGAGACGCTGAGGAAGGTGAGGAAGGTCGCGACCGCTGCACCGATGGTCCACACGGCGGCGCCGGCGGCTGCGACGTCGAGGGCGATCGAGTACTCCGGCTTCGACCTGGCGAGCACGACCACCGCAAAAAGCAGCCCGCCGATGGTGAGGGCCGCCCCCGTGTAGAGCACGAGGCGGGCGATGGGGAGGCCGTAGAGAACCAGCGGTCCTGGGTCGAGACGGTCGGGAGCATCTGCCCCCCCGCCGAAGCTCAGGGCGGCGACCAGCGCGACGAACGCGGCGACCAGCAGGAGGGCTGGGCCGAGGATTCTCAGAACGCGGGCCACAGCATCCAGCCTAGTTGCGGGCGGGGTTGCGCACGCCGGGGCAGTGGGGCGCGGCATCCACCGGCCGAATCACGCTCGCGTCCGAGAAACGCAAAAGGGCGCGGTGTCGTAGCACCACGCCCTTTTCGCGAGCGGTTAGGACTTGGCGGCAGCCTTGAGCTTGCTGCCGGCGCTGAGCTTCACGCCGTAGCCAGCCGCGATCTGGATCGCTTCGCCGGTCGAGGGGTTGCGACCCGCGCGAGCGGCACGGTGGGTGCGCTCGACCGAGAACCAGCCGGGAACGGTGACCTTGGCGCCCTTGGAAACGTTGGCGGCAAGCTCGTCAAGCAAAGCGTCGAGAACGCCGTTGACCGAAGCCTGGCTCTGACCCGTCGACGCGGCGATTGCCGAGACGAGGTCGGAGCGGTTAATTGAATCAGCCATGGATTGTCCTCCTCAGGACGTCGTTCGTGTGATTGCTTGAACTTACCAGCTTGACTTGGTGATTCCCGGCAACTCTCCCCGGTGTGCCATTTCCCGGAAACGCACGCGGGAGATGCCGAATTCCTGCAGGAATCCGCGCGGACGACCGTCGATGGCATCGCGACCACGAACACGCACCGGCGAGGCGTCGCGGGGCAGCTTCTGCAGGCCGAGGCGGGCGGCCTCGCGCTGCTCGTCAGTCGACGCGGGGTCGACGAGTGCCTTCTTCAGTTCGGCGCGACGAGCGGCGTAGCGCTCGACGATAACCTTGCGCTGCTCGTTGCGCGCAATCTTGCTCTTCTTAGCCATTCCTAGCGCTCCTCGCGGAATTCGACGTGCTTGCGGACGACCGGGTCGTACTTCTTGAGCACGAGGCGGTCGGGGTCGTTGCGGCGGTTCTTGCGGGTCACGTAGGTGTACCCCGTTCCCGCCGTCGAACGAAGCTTGATGATCGGACGGACGTCCTGCTGCTTTGCCACTAGATCTTCTCCCCACGAGCGAGCAGGTCCTTGACGACGGACTCGATGCCTCGAGCGTCGATGACCTTGATTCCCTTGGCGCTCAGCGTGAGCGTCACGTTACGGCGAAGCGACGGAACGTAGTACGTCTTCTTCTGCACGTTCGGGTCGAAGCGCCGCTTGGTACGGCGGTGCGAGTGCGAGATGTTGTGCCCGAAGCCGGGTGTGGCGCCGGTCACTTGGCAGACAGCTGCCATGGTTATCCTCCTAATACCGTGGAACGAGCGTTCCACCCAAGGTCACTTGTCGGCATGCCAGTCCCCCGGTCGAACAGGGTGGGGGAGGCACACAAAGAAAGGCGACGTTTCGCCTGACCTATCGATGGTACGCGATCAGCGGGCTTCAGGCAAACGGATGCCGGGGGCCAGCGCCTCGACCGGCTGGAGTCTCTCGCGCAGCAGTTGCTTCGCCCGAGCGTGGCGTCCGCGGATAGTGGAGGCAGGGATATTTAGGTGTTCAGCCGCGTCATTGAGGCTGAACCCGTCCCAGTGTACGAGGCGGATGAGTTCGCCCAAATCGTCGGGGAGCGCCGCCACCGCGTCGCGCACGTCGAGTGCGGTGTCGTGATCGGAGACTTTGGCTTCGGTGATGGCCAGGGCGAGCCGCCTCACGAGGGCGTCGCGGCGCCGCTGGCTGCGGTCGTGGTGCAGCAGGATGTTGCGGGCCACCCCGAACAGCCACAGGCGCGCCGCGTGGGGGTCACCCGGCGCGCTCTTCTCTGACCGCCACGCGGCGATCATGGTCTCGTTGACCAGGTCGGCGGCATCCTCCGCCACCGCCACCCGGCGAACGAAGTAGCCGAGCAAAGCCGGTGCTGCCTCCGACAGCACCGGCTCAAGGCTCGAGCGCGTCACTGGTCTCCCGCGTAGCCAGGGTCGGTGGTGCACTGGAACTCTAGGCGTGCGGTGATGTGGTGCCAGCCGTAGTCGAAGTCGGGCATCCGCTCGACGAGCACGTCGGACATACCGTTGAAGACTTCTTGCGTCAACGCCTGGTGAAGAACGCGCGCATCGGAGAAGTACTCAAGGGCGGGGCCGTGCCATCCACTACCACTCGCATCGAAGTCAGAGGCCACCGCGCCGGGGATCAGACGGCTCACGTCATCGGGGCGACCCACGGCGTGAAGGAGACCGGCTACCCACTCAGGGTCGGGTTCGATCGCGTCCACGTCGACGGTGGCAAGGTAGTCGAGTGCGAGTTCGCGTGCGTCGTCGGGGAGCACATCGGTGCTGAGGCGCGCTTCGCACGAGCCAAGATAGGCACCGTTGACGTCGGCCCACTCGCGGGCGATGACGAGGTCGGTGTCCTCGTCACTGACGTAGTTCCACGGCCCCCACTGGTTGGCAGCGACCGCACCGGCGCTGACCACCGCGAGCGCGGCCCCGATCGCGATAACAGGGGCGGGCTTCGCGCGCCGCTTTCGAGGTGGCTTCGCGGTGGGGCGTGCCTCGTCGGCACGAGCGGTCGTGAGCGCCGCGAGCGCCGCATCGAGGTTCGGGTCGTCACGCAGGTGCCTACCCGCGTCGGCGAGGGTGTCGTCCAGTGAGTCGCGCATGTTGTTCTCCAGTCAAGGCGTGAGTGCTGCTGTTGTCTATACGTTCCCGGCACGGCGCGTTTCGTCCACGGCATCGAGAACCGGCGCGGGTTCAGGCATCCGGCCTACGCTGAATGGACTATGAAGAGCATCGGATACCTCTCGTTCGGGCACTGGTCGACGGCACCGTTCAGCAGGGCGCGCACAGCGGCGGATTCGCTCGTCCAGGCGATCGAGCTCGCCGAGGCCGCGGAGGAACTCGGCGTCGACGGCGCCTACTTTCGCGTGCATCACTTCGCGCAGCAGCACGGCTCGCCGTTCCCGCTGTTGGCGGCGATCGGGGCGCGCACGTCGACGATCGAGATCGGCACGGGCGTCATCGACATGCGCTACGAGAACCCCCTGTACATGGCCGAGGATGCCGGCGCCGCAGACCTCATCTCCGGCGGCCGCCTGCAACTGGGCGTGAGCCGCGGCTCACCCGAGCAGGTCATCGACGGTTTCCGACACTTCGGGCACGTGCCCGAGGAGAACGACCCGACGGGCGCGAACCTGGCACGCGACAACTTCGAGGTCTTCCTCAAGGTGATCGACGGTGCCCGTTTCGCCGAGCCGAACCCGCGCCCGATGTTCCCCAACCCGCATCCGGGACCCTTGGCGATCGAGCCGCAGTCGCCGGGACTGCGCGATCGCATCTGGTGGGGTGCCGCATCCGACGCCACGGCCCGCTGGGCGGCCGAGGTCGGGGTGAACCTGCAGTCGAGCACGCTCAAGCTGCACGAGTCGGATGAGCCGTTCCACGTGCAGCAGCGCAAGCAGATCGAGGTGTTCCGGGATGCGTGGAAGCAGGCCGGCCACGACCGCGAACCCCGCGTGAGCGTGAGCCGCTCGATCTTCGCGCTCGTCACCGAGGAGGACCGGCGGTACTTCGGTCACGACGGCGAGAGCCGGGACCAGGTGGGCGCCATCCCCGACACGGGCAAGGCCATCTTCGGCCGCTCCTACGCGGCCGAGCCCGACCTGCTCATCGAACAGCTGCGCGAGGACGAGGGCGTGGCCGCAGCCGACACCCTGCTGCTCACCATCCCGTCACAGCTCGGCGTCGACTACAACGCGCACGTGCTCGAGGTCGATCCTCACCCACGTTGCACCCGGCCTGGGCTGGCGCTAGATCGGCTCGGTAGCCTTGTGCCGTGGACGATCTCCTTTCGCGGCTTGACCGAAGTCAAGGCCTCTACTCAGACCTCGTCTCGGAGCTGACGCCGTCGCTGCTGGGCAGACGGCTCGGCGACGTGCCGTCGAACACGATCGCCGAGCAGCTGTGGTGCGTCGTCGGCGCACGCGAGAGCTACACCCGCGCGGCACGAGAGGGCGGCTGGCGCGGCTTCACGAGTTCGCTGGATGCGGTCTCCGCCGGCGACCCGGCCCTCGTCGCTCGGACGCTGACGCGCAGTTTCGCCCAGGTCGTCGACGCGATCAATGATGGTGTCGCCTCAGTCGACCAGCGATGGTTCATCGACCTGCTCGAACACGAGACCCAGCATCACGGCCAGCTGATCCGGTATCTGTACGGTCTCGACATTCCCCGACCCGCGTCCTGGCGCGAGCGCTATGCCCTCGACTGAGCCCTAGGATTCGACCATGAGAATTGTTGTCGCCAGCATCCGCCTGCTCGTTGCGCTCGGTGGTGCCGCGTCGATCGTCGCCACCCTGCTCGACACGGCATCGCGCACCCCGATCAACCCGTTCAACTTCTTCGGGTACTTCACAATGCAGAGCAACATCCTCACCGTGGTGATGCTGCTCGGGACGGCCCTCCTCGGATTCGCGGGCAGAAAGCAGTCCGCGGGATGGTCACTGTTCCGTGCGTGCGTGACCACCTACATCGTCATCGTCGGCATCGTCTACAACACCCTCCTCACGGGACTCGAGGGCGGCATCACGCTGGAGTGGGCGAACACGGTGCTGCACCTCGCGATCCCGATCTACGTCGCCCTCGACTGGATTCTCATCGGCGACCGTCGCGCCGTGCCGTGGGCGAAGCTGTGGATCGTAGCGATCTACCCGATCGTCTGGATCGCCGTCGTGCTCGTGCGCGGCGCGACCGACGGCTGGGTGCCCTATCCGTTCCTCAGCCCCACCCTGGGCTACGGCGTCGTCGCCGTGTACTGTCTCGGCATCGCGGGCGCGATCATCGCGGTCGGCGCTCTCGTCTGGGCGATCAGTCGCATCCGCGTCATCCGCGCCTGACTACGCTCGAAGGATGCGACTCGGATACGCCGTCGGCTACTGGAAGCAGGGGCCGCCGCCCGGTGCGCTGAAGGCGATCCGCACGGCCGAACGGCTCGGTTTCGAGTCGGTGTGGACCGCCGAGGCGTACGGTTCGGATGCGTTCACCCCGCTCGCGTGGTGGGGTTCCCGCACGCGCCGCGTCAAACTCGGCACGGGTATCGCCCAGCTCTCCGCCCGCACACCGACCGCGGCCGCGATGGCCGCCCTCACCCTCGACCATCTCTCGGGTGGTCGTGCGATCCTCGGTCTCGGAGCCTCGGGACCGCAGGTCGTCGAGGGCTGGTACGGGCAGCCGTTTCCGAAACCGCTCGCCCGCACACGCGAGTACGTGTCGATCATCCGGGACGTGCTCGCGCGCGAACGTCCCGTCGAAGCGGCGGGCCCGCACTATCCCCTGCCACTCACGGGCGACAGCACCACCGGCCTCGGCAAGCCGCTGCGCTCCACGGTCCACCCGCTGCGCCCCGACCTTCCCATCTACCTCGCCGCGGAGGGACCCAAGAACGTCGCCCTCTCGGCGGAGATCGCCGACGGATGGTTGCCGTTCCTGTTCTCCCCGCGTGCCGACGACGAGTTCGCCAGCTACCTCAGCGCCGGCTTCGCGCTGCGAGATCCCTCCCTGCGTCCGGCCGCCGACTTCGAGGTGGCTGTGCAGCTGGCGGTGATTCCGCATCCGGATGTCGAGGCCGCCGCCGACCTCGTGCGGCCCATGATCGCACTCTATGTCGGCGGCATGGGATCGCGCGAGGCGAACTTTCACCGCAACGTGCTCGACCGGCTCGGCTATGGCGAGGCCTGCGACCGGATTCAGGAGTTCTACCTCGCGGGGCGCAAGGCCGAGGCGATTG
This sequence comes from Cryobacterium sp., assembly GCA_019638935.1. GTDB lineage: Bacteria > Actinomycetota > Actinomycetes > Actinomycetales > Microbacteriaceae > Terrimesophilobacter. The sequence goes on along the minus strand of JAHBSW010000031.1, from coordinate 3,255 downwards.
CCGCCGTGCCGACCGCGCTCGTGGAGGAGGTCGCGCTCATCGGACCGCCCGAGAAGATCCGCGAAGAGCTGGATGTCTGGGAGAAGTCGGTCGTGACGACTCTGCTGGTTCAGGGTCCGGCCGGAGCGCTGCGCACCATCCGCGAGACCATCGACGGCTCGCTCGCCCGGGCACGCATCGGTGCGAAGCTTCTCGCTCGAGCGCTCACGTAGCTTTACGCGCGGGGACGACCACGCCGACGGCTAGCGTGCTCGCGCGCACTCGGCGCACATTCCGAAGATGTTGACCGTGTGCTCGGCCTCGACGAAACCGTGCTCCGCCGCGACCGAGGCGAGCCACCGTTCGACCGTGTCGGCCTGAACCTCGACCGTCAGACCGCACTCGCGGCAGATCACATGGTGGTGGTGCGCGTCGGTGTCGCACGCGCGGTATCGGGTCTCGCCGTCATCCGACTGAATGACATCGGCCTCGGCGTCGCCCGCCAGGTCGGCGAGGGCACGGTACACGGTCGCCAGCCCGATGCGGTCACCGGTTTCGCGCAGCGCCGCGTGCAGCTCCTGCGCGCTGACGAACGCTTTGGCGTGAGCGAGGGCATCCCGAACGGCCCGCCGCTGCCGCGTGTCGCGGCGAATCGGCTCGATCGTCGGTGTCTTGGTGGCGTGGTCAGTCGGCATGAATAGCTCCTCCACTCACCATACGCCGACTGCTGGGAACCCGCCGGTTGCCGACGATGCGACAGACGAGCCAGATGAGGAACGAGATCGTCGTGATGTAGGGGCTGATCGGGAGGCCACCACCGAGTGCCAGCAGGATGCCGCCCACGACCGCGACGACCGCGAACAGCACCGAGAGCAGCGGTGTGATGAGGGGCGACGAGGTCACGCGCATGGCCGCCGCCGCGGGCGTGACGAGCAGGGCGAGCACGAGCAGCGCGCCGACGATCTGAATCGAGACCGCGGTCGCGAGGCCGAGAAGCACCATGAATGCGATGCCGATGGCGTCGACGGGAACCCCGCGCGCTCGCGCGACGTCACCGTCGACACTCGCGAAGCTGAGGGGTCGCCACATCACGAAGAGGCTGGCGATGACGACGATCGAGATGATGCTGAGCAGCGTGAGCTGAGGGTTGTCAACCGCGACGATCTGGCCCGTGAGCAGGCCGAACTTGTTCGCCGTGCGCCCGTCGTAGAGCGCGAGAAACAGGATGCCGAGGCCCAGCCCGAAGGGCATGAGCACCGCGGTGATCGAGTTGCGGTCTCTCGCACGGGTGCCCAGCACCCCGATGAGGATCGCGGCGGCGAGAGACCCGACGAGCGAGCCCGCGACGACGTTGGCTCCGAGCAGCAGGGCGGCCGCGGCGCCGGCGAAGGAGAGCTCGCTGATGCCGTGGACGGCGAACGCGAGGTCGCGGCTCATGACGAAGGGGCCGATGAGGCCACCGACGATACCGAGCAGCGCACCGGCGATGATCGAGTTCTGCACGAGAACGAGCAGTGCCCCGTAGTCGCTGAAGTCGAAGATTCTGCCCCAGAACTCGTCCATCACGGCTCCGTCCGTCGATGGTGCTCCAGGTGGTCGTGCACGCCGTATCCCTCGGGCGCTCCGAGCACGGCGACACGACCGCGCGAGTGGATGACCTCGACCGGGGTGTCGTACATGTAGGAGAGCACCTCGGAGCGCAGCACCTCCTCGGGCGGCCCGATCCGGAACAGTCCGCCGACCAGGTAGAGCACCCGATCGACGAAGGGCAGCACGGGGTTGATGTCGTGGGTGATGAAGATGACGGAGGCCCCGGATGCTCGACGCTGCCCGTCGATGAGCTCGCTCACGACTCGCTGGTGGTGCAGATCGAGCGAGAGCAGGGGCTCGTCGCCGAGCAGCAGGCGCGGGTTCGCCGCGATGGCCTGCCCCACGCGCAGTCGCTGCTGCTCACCGCCGGACAGCAGCGCGACGGGAACGTCGGCGTAGTCGGTGGCGTTCACTGCTTCGAGCACCTCGTCGACGCGGGCGCGCACCCGCCGCGAGGATCGCGGAACGCCCCAGCGGTGACCGTCGACGCCGAGCGCGATGAGGTCGCGCGCGCGCAGCGGCGTGCCCTGCGCGAAGAGCTTCTGCTGCGGGATGTAGCCGATCGCGCGCGAGCCGTGCCCGACCGGTCGACCGAGCAGTTCGATCGTGCCCGAGGTCAGTGGCTGCTGGCCCAGGATGGTGCGGATGAGCGTCGTCTTGCCCGAGCCGTTGGGGCCGAGCACGGCGATGAACTCGCCCGGTGCAACGTCGAGGTTGAGGTTGCTCCAGAGCGAGCGCGCACCAAACCGCAGTGTCGCCGCGCGCAAGGAGAGCACGGGCGACACGCGGTCGATGGGCGAGGTGTCGACGGGGGTGGGCCCGTCGGGTTTGGGGCCGGGTTCGGTCACGGGCGGAGCGCGCTCGCGATCGCGTCGAGATTGGAGTCCATCCAGCCAAGGTAGTCGAGACCGGGGGGCAGCGTCTCGGTGACCGAGATCACGGGCACCCCGGCGCCTCGCGCGGCATCCGCCACTCGCTCGAGTTGGGGGCCGGATGTCTGCTCATTCCACGCGACGAGGTCGGCCTCTCCCGACTCCACGAGTCGCAGCACCTCGAGCAGCGCCGCAGGGGGGATGTCGAAGCCGGCCTCGACCGCGCTCGTGAACGCTTCGGGGGTGATGTTGTGCGCGCCGACGAGTTCGATGAGGTACTGCGGTGCCGGTTCGGTGAGCACGACGTGCAGGTGGCCGAACTCGTCCTCGAGCTCGTGCGCCCGGTGCAGCAGCGCGTCGACCGCCTCGTGGAACTCCTGCGCGTTCGCGCTGTAGGTCTCCGCGTTGTCGGCGTCGATCTCGGCGAGCACCTCGGCGAGGGCTGCGGCGAGCCGCTGCGCTGTTCCGAGGTCGTACCAGACGTGCTCGTTGAAGCCCTCGATGTGGTTGTGACCGTCGTGGTCGTGATCGGAGTGATCGTCCTCATCGCCATGGTCATGACCCTCGTCACCGTGGTCATGATCGTGATCAGCGTGATCGTCACCGTGGTCATGATCGGCCTGGTCGTCCTCTGCGTGATCCTCCTCTGCGTGATCGTGATCGTCCTCGTGGTCGGTCCCCTCGGGCAGCAGGCCGGAGAGCTCGACCGCGACGAGCACGTGCGCCGTGGGGTGATCGCCGAGAAGGGCGTCGATGAAGGGGTCGTAGCCGCCGCCGTTGCTGATGATCACGTCCGCCTCGGTGAGGGCGAGTC
>JAHBSW010000030.1 GCA_019638935.1 Cryobacterium sp. | reverse complement strand
CGAGAAAGATCTGCACCAGGGCGAAGAACCACTGACCGCTCATCTGCAGGCGCACCTGCAGCGAGATCTGGTTGTCGTTCTCGGCCCGGTAGCGCTGGATCTCGGCGCCCTGCTGGGTGAACGACTTCGCGAGCAGGATTCCGCTCACCGAGAGCGTCTCCTGCGTGATCGCCGTGAGCTCGCTCAGCGACTCCTGCGTCTTCGTCGCGATGCGCGCACGCACCTGACCGACACGACGCTGAGCAATGACGAGCAGCGGCATGAGCACGACCGCGACGATCGTGAGCTGCCACGACAGCAGCAGCATCGATGTGAGCGCGGCGATGACCGTGACGGTGTTGCCCAGCACGTTCGAGATCGTGTTGGTGAGAACGCCCGAGACACCACCGACATCGTTCTGCAGCCGCGACTGGATCACTCCCGTCTTGGTCTTCGTGAAGAAGCCGAGCTCCATCTTCTGCAGGTGGCCGAAGAGCGCCACGCGCAGTGCGCCCATGACCCTGTTGCCGACGTTCGCCGTGAGCCAGGTCTGCCACACCCCCAGTGCGGCGCTGACGAGGTAGAGCACGACCATGAGCCCCACGATCTGGAGGAGCACCGGGATGTCGGGACCGAGGAACGCGCCCTCTGCGTCGACGGGAAAGAGCCCCCGATCAAACGCCTGCTGCGTCAGGAGCGGGGGCAGCACCGAGATGGCGGCGCTCACGACGACGAGCGAGCCCGTGATGATGAGCGCGGTCTTGTGCGGCGCGAACAGGAACGAGATGCGCCGGAACAGGTGGGGAACCCTGGGTGCGGCCGCGTTCGCCGCCCGCTGAGCCTCGGCATCCGCCGACCCCACGCGCATCCGCCCGCCACCGCCGCGCATTCCGCTCATGGGTCTACCCTAAGTGCGCGTGCTTTGCTGGTTGAGGAGCGCGCGGCACAGAGCGGCGAAGGCCATTTCTGGCCTTCGCGTGCCGCCAGCGCCGACCGCCGTCTCGGCGGTCGGAAGCGCTCGAAACCAATCGCCCCTATGCGCGCAGGCCTCAGCGCTGCGACCCCGCGAGCAGTGCCTGCACGAAGTAGCGCTGGAAGGCGAAGAACACGATGAGCGGGATGATCATGGAGATGAACGCCCCCGTCGACAGCACGTCGATGTTGGCCCCGAACTGCCGCAACTGGCTCTGGATCGCGACCGTGAGCGGCTGCGACTGCGAGTTGCTGAAGAGAAGGGCAACGAGCATGTCGTTCCAGGTCCAGAGGAACTGGAAGATCGCGAGCGACGCGACGGCCGGCAACCCCAGCGGCAGAACGACCGTGAAGAAGATGCGCAGGTCGCTCGCTCCATCCAGACGGGCGGCTTCGAGCAGCTCCGAGGGGATCTGCATGAAGAAGTTGCGCATGAGGAAGATCGCGAACGGCAGGCCGAAGGCTATGTGGAACAGGATCACGCCGAGAACCGAGCCGAATATTCCGATCGCGCCGAACATCTGCGCGAGCGGGATCAGGGCGACCTGAATGGGAACAGCGAGCAGCACGATGACGGCGATGAGCAGCCAGTCGCGGCCCGGAAACTCCATCCAGGCGAAGGCGTAGCCGGCGAGCGAACCGATGAGCACCACCAGGATCGTCGTCGGAACAGCGATGACGATCGTGTTCCAGAACGATCCCGTGATCGTCGGGTTCGACAGCAGGTTGGCGTAGTTCTCGAGCGTGATCCTGGTCGGCTCGAGGAAGATCGTCCACCAGCCCGACGACGACGAGTCGCCGACCGTGCGCAGCGACGAGAGGAACAGCCCCACCGAGGGGATCAGCCAGAAGATCGCGACGACGATGAGGATGATGTTGACGACGCTGCGACTGAAGAAGCCGAGTATCCTCTGCCCGAGAGTCTGCTTGCCGCGCACGATGCTGAGGTCGGCGCTCATCGTGACCTCTCCTCGCGGAAGCGTCGAACATTGATGATCATCGACGGCAGAACGAGCAGCAGCAGGAGCAGGGCGAGCGCGCTACCCAGGCCCTGATCGTTTCCGCCGCCGAACGACACCGTCCACATCTCGACGGCGATGACGTTGGCCGCCGGTTTGGAGACTCCCGGCGGTATCACGTAGACCAGGTCGAAGATCTTGAGCACGTTGATGATGAGCGTGACGAAGACGACGACGATGACGGGCGACAGCAGCGGCGCCGTGATGCGCCGGAACACCTGCCACTCGTTCGCGCCATCCATTCGCGCCGCCTCTTGCAGCGACCGGTCGATCGCCGACAGTCCCGACGCGATCATGATCATCGCGAAGCCCGCCCAGATCCAGACATAGCTGAGGATGATGACCCCGGTGATGAAGGCCTCACCCAACCAGGAGACGCCCTGATAGCCCTGATCGAAGTTGCTCGGTGGCAGTGCGATCACGTACTCACCGGGTTCGAGATCGGTGATCGTGTAACGGCCCTCGGCATCCGTCGTCGCGCTCGCCACGACGTTGCCGGCGTTGTCGACCGCTTCGACGCGGATGCCTTCGAGGCCTGCTTCGCTCGAGTCGATGACTCCATTGACACCGCCGCCGCCGCGCACGAAGTCGAGCCACACGGTTCCCGTGATCTCTCCCGCACGAGCGGGAGCAGCGGTCTGAGCATTGACGACATCGTCGGGCAGACTGTCGGCGCGGATGCCGATGAGGGGAACATCGACGGTCGAGCCGTCGTTCACCGCGTCATCGCTGACGATGGCGCCCGAGATCTTCGCGAAGCCAGAGTCAGGGCGAATGTTGGCCCCCGGATACGCGGCTTCATCCACGAAGATGTCGTGCACCGCGACGACGCCCGCGTTGACGACACCGAGCTGCGGGCTCTCCTGGAACATCATGCGGAAGATGACGCCCGCGGCGAGCATCGAGATCGCCATGGGCATGAAGATGATGAGTTTGAACGCCGTGGACCAGCGGATCTTGTCCATGAGCACGGCGAACACGAGGCCGAGAACCGTGCACGCGACGGGGGCGACGATGACCCAGATGACGTTGTTGCGGATGGCCGTGAAAGTCGATTCGCGCCGGAACATCTCGATGTAGTTCTCGGGGCCGACGAATGTGCTGCCGCTCGCATCGAAGAGCGAGCGAACGAGGGTGTACACGATCGGGTAGACGACGAGTGCGCCGAGAATAACGAGCGCGGGCGCCAGGAAGGCGAGCGCGATAAGTATTGCCCGGCGGCGCGAGCGCCGGGAGAGGCGATCGGCGTCGCCTCTCCCGGTCTCACGTGCGGCCGGAGTCACCACTGTTTGCGTCATGGTCGAACTCCGTCCGGTTCTTCTAGTACGAAGCCACTGCCGCGTCTTCGAGCTTCTGCTGGATACCCGCGATGTCGCTCGGGTTCTGCAGGAACTCGATCATGAGCTGCCAGAAGCCCTGACCCGTCGTGCCGCCGAACGCGCTGGGCGTCAGGTCGGACATGTCGAATCGGAACGTCTCCGCACCGGCGAGCGCCTCAGCGATCTGTCGCGAGATGTCGTCCGGGTACAGCGCAGTATTCACTCCCTGGTTGGGTGACGTCAAGCCCCCCAGCGGAACCCACACCTCTGCGGCCTCGGGGCTTGCAAGGAACTCCATGAGTGCGTGCGTCGCCTCGTCGTCCACGAAGGCGACCGCGACGTCACCGGCACCGACGACTGCGGGCGCAGACCCGTTGATCGACGGGAAGTCGTAGAACAGTGCGTTCTCGCCGACCGTCGAGTTGCCGTCACCTGTGATGACGCCCGCGACGAAGTCGCCCTCGTACACGGTTCCCGCCTGCGGGTTCGCGCCGAAGACCTCGGTCACCGTCTCGGGGAAGGTGCGCTGTGCGGCACCCGCCTGAACGAGATCGGTGCCCCACAGGGTTGCGAGCACCTCGAGCGCCTCGGTGACCGACGGGTCGGTCCACGGGATCTCGTGGTTGGTCAGCTGGTCGTACATGTCGCCACCGGCGGTGCGCAGGTAGACGTTCTCGAACCAGTCGGTGAGCGGCCAGCCCACGTCGGCACCGATCGAGATACCGGCGTAACCACTGTCAGCCACGATTCGCAGCTGGGCCAGGAAGTCATCCCAGTCGGTGGGAACGCTCGCGCCGGCGCCGTCGTAGATGTCGGCGTTGTACCACATCGTCGACTTGTTGGCGCCCTTGAACCACACGCCGTAGAGCGTGCCGTCTGCCGAGCCCAGATCGATCCAGCTCTGTGCGTAGTTCGCGCTCACGACGGCCTTGGTGGCGTCGTTGAGGGCGACGAGGTTTCCGTCGCTCGCGAGCTGCTGAAGCAGTGCCGGCTGCGCGAGGAGCGCAACGTTCGGCGGGTTGCCACCGGCGATCTGGGTTCCCAGCGTCGTTGCGGCCTGGTCGCCGAAGCTCGTGTAGTTCACGGTCGCTCCGGTCGCGGCTTCGAAGACGTCGAGAACGGCTTCGAAGTTCGCCTGCTCGTCGCCCGACCACGCCGCGGCGACCTCGAGCGTCTGGCCCGAGAAGTCGTTGCCCGTGGGATCGGTCGGGGTTTCTCCGCCCGGGGAGCACGCCGTCAGGGTCAGACCGACCGCTCCGACGATTGCTACCGGGAGAAGAAGCTTGGTGCGCAGGATCTTGCTCATGTGCTTCCTCCTCACTAAGGGCCCCGTTGCCGAATGCGAGCTGTGGCCGGGGCCGTGATTGCTGCGAGAACCGGTTTCATAGGGAAACGGTTCCAGTCACACGCTAGTTATGATCTGGGGCGCTTGCAAGCGAAAGTTTGTGGTATTCAACCGTGAATTGTGGTACCGGTTCCATCTGCTGTGCTAAGTGACTAGGCTGGCAACCGCAGTAATAGAGGAGAGGGGTGAGCCTCGTGCGAGGGATCTCTGAGGTCGCACGGCTTGCCGGTGTGTCGAAATCCACCGCATCCCGGGCGCTCAGTGGTCACGGCTACGTGTCGGATGCCACGCGCGAGAAGGTTATTCAGGCCGCCTCGTCGATCGGTTTCGTGGTGTCGTCGAACGCCGCGAGCCTCGTCACGGGACGAACCCGCAACGTCGGCGTCGTCATCCCCCACATCAACCGCTGGTTCTTCGCCGAGGTGCTCGAGGGGATCGAGCGCACGCTCATCGCCTCGGACTACGACCTCACCCTCTACCGCCTGAGCGACGACGAAGAGAAGCGGCGACGAGTCTTCGAGTACTTTCTCGTTCGCAAACGCGTCGACGCCGTCATCGCCGTCGGGATCTCGCTGACGCAGTCCGAGGTGACGATGCTGCACAAGCTCGGCAAGCCCATCGTCGGCGTCGGGGGCGAGATCGACGGGATCGCGACGCTCAGTATCGACGACCTCGCGGCGGGCCGCTTCGTCACCGAGCACCTCGTGAGCCTCGGTCACACGCGCATCGTTCACCTCGGCGACGACACCGATGAGCAGATCGACTTCCACGTGCACGATCGCCGCCTCGCCGGGTTCTGGGAGGCGCTCGATGCGGCAGACCTGCGGCATCCGGATGACTTCGTCAAGGTCGAGTACTCGATTCCGGGTGGCTATGAAGCGGCGCTGCGGCTGCTCGCCGACCCCGACCGCAGGCCGACCGCGATCGTTGCGGGATGCGACGAGATCGCCATCGGGGTCATCACGGCCGCGCGTCAGCTCGGCATCCAGGTGCCGTCGCAGCTCTCCGTCGTGGGCATCGACGGCCACTCGCTCGCACCCATGTTCGGGCTCACCACGCTCGAGCAGGAGCCCTCGGTGCAGGGAGCGCTCGCGGTCAGGACCGCGCTCGAGCGGCTCGCTCGAGATGACGCCGACCCCGCCAACGACCGCATCGTCATGCCCGCGACGCTCGCCGTGCGCACAAGCACAACGGCGCCGCCGGCTGCATGAGCCGACGACGCCGTGTGGTGAATCGGGTCGTTACTTGAGTTCGACGGTGGCGCCGGCCTCTTCGAGCTGAGCCTTGGCCTTCTCGGCGGTCTCCTTGTTCGCGCCCTCGAGCACGGTGCCGGGAACGCCGTCAACGAGTGCCTTCGCCTCGCCGAGCCCGAGGCTGGTGAGTGCGCGCACCTCCTTGATGACCTGGATCTTCTTGTCGCCCGCGGCGGTGATGACGACGTCGAAGGAGTCCTTCTCGTCCTCGGCCTCGGCGGCGCCACCGGCTGCTCCACCGGCGGGCGCTGCGGCAGCAACGGCGACGGGGGCGGCGGCGGTGACCTCGAAGGTCTCTTCGAACTTCTTCACGAACTCGCTGAGCTCAATGAGCGTGAGCTCCTTGAACGCGTCGAGCAGCTGATCGGTGGTGAGCTTTGCCATGATGTTCTCCTTACGGTGATGACAGGTTGTTGTATCGCCCAGCTATTGGATGGCACAGACGGTGGTCTGCGTGGGCGAGGGTTCTACTTACGCGTCCTGCTTCGCCCGGAGGGCGTCGACGGTGCGCACCGCTTGTGACAGCGGAGCGTTGAACAGGTACGCAGCGCCGAACAGCGACTGCTTGAAGGCGCCGGCCAGCTTCGCCAGCAGCACCTCCCGGCTTTCGAGTTCAGCAAGCTTCTCGACCTCTGCAGCGCTGAGGGCGTTTCCGTCGAAGAAACCGCCCTTGATGATGAGCAGAGGGTTTGCCTTGGCGAAGTTCTTCAGACCCTTTGCAACGGCGACGGGGTCTCCGTGCACAAAGGCGATTGCCGACGGGCCTTCGAGGCCCTCGTCGAGCGCGGTGATGCCGGCCCGGTTCGCTGCAATCTTGGTCAGCGTGTTCTTCACCACGGCGTAGGTGGCGTGCTCACCGATCGAGCGGCGCAGCTCCTTGAGCTGTGCAACGGTGAGTCCGCGGTACTCGGTGAGCAGTACGGCGGTCGAGCCCTCGAATTTCTCCGTGAGCTCGGCGACGGATGCTTCCTTGTTCGCCATGGCACTCCTTATGGTTGGAGACCGCGGCAACTGAGCTCACGCAATAAAAAAGCTCCGGCGCAGTGGCACGGAGCACAACCTCCGACGATGCGGATGTCTACTTCATACACCTGCGCGGGCTGCTCGCTACTGCGATCCTTCGCGGTGAGCCCTTGCAGGCGCACCAAACCAGCGGTCTTTGGCTCCGTCCATCGTACGCGGCCGTGAGCGCGCGTGCAAACTGCGCGCTGGAGCACGGAGCGACGGTCATTTCTGACCGTCGCCGCGACGCCAGCGCCGATGCCCGTCTCGGGCATCGGAAACCGCCGCACGTTCGCCGGGTGCAGAATGGATGGGTGCCGCAACCGACGCTCCCGCTGTGGGATGAGCCGCGCACCGACCACCGCGCTCGCATCGTCGCGAGCGCGAGCGACCGGGTGGCGTGGCTGCGTGCTCGCGCCGCCGGGGTGACGGCGACGGATGTCGCGAAGCTCGCGAGCCTGCGCGCCGTCGGCGCCGTCGTCAACGAGAAGCGCTACGGCAGCTCCTTCAGCGGCAACAGGTACACCGACCACGGACGCTCGCGAGAGCCCGAGCTGGCCCGCTGGGTGAAGGGCGTCTACGGCATCGAGCCGAGCTCCGACCTCTTCCATGCCGAGGCGAATCGCCAGCACCTTGCCACGCCCGACGGCATCCGGCTGCGTGACGGACGTCTCGAGCTCGCGGAGATCAAGACGACGACGAAGCCGTGGCGCAGCATCCCGCGCAGTTACCTGCGTCAGGTCTGGTGGCAGCAGTACGTGCTCGGCGCTGAGCGCACGCTCGTCGTCTGGGAGCAGCACGTCGACTTCGTTCCCGTCGACGACGAACCATTGTGCCGCTGGGTCGACCGCGACGACAACGAGATCCACACGCTCGTCGGGCTCGCTGATCGCGTGCTCGACCTCATACGCGGCCGCTGATCCGCCGGCTCTGTTCTGCCGGCTCTGACGCGGCGACGCAGTTCGTCGTCAGTCCTGGTTGCTGAACACCGCGTCGAACGACTGCGCAGGCAAGTCCCAGAGCAGTGAACGGATGTAGCCGACCGCTTCCTTGGCGCCGTGCAGGCGGTTCATGCCCGCGTCCTCCCACTCGATCGAGATGGGGCCTGCGTAGCCGATCGATCGCAGCGCGCGGAAGGCGTCCTCCCACGGCACGTCGCCGTGGCCGGTCGACACGAAGTCCCACCCGCGCCGGGGGTCGCCCCAGGGCAGGTGCGAACCGAGGATGCCTGCGCGACCGGTCGCCGGACGCATCCGGGTGTCCTTGCAGTCGACGTGGTAGATGCGCTCGGCGAAGTCGACGATGAAGCCGACGGTGTCGATGCCCTGCCACATCATGTGGCTCGGGTCCCAGTTGAAGCCGAAGGCGGCACGGTGGTCGATGGCCTCGAGCGAGCGCACGCTCGACCAGTAGTCGTAGGCGATCTCACTCGGGTGCACCTCGTGGGCGAAGCGCACCCCCTCGCCGTCGAACACGTCGAGAATCGGGTTCCAGCGGTCGGCGAAGTCCTGGTAACCGGCGTCGATGGTTTCAGCCGGTACGGGTGGGAACATCGCGACGTACTGCCAGATGCTCGAACCCGTGAACCCGACGACGGTGTCGACACCGAGCTTACGAGCGACCTTCGCGGTGAGCTTCAACTCCTCCGCGGCACGCTGACGAACGCCCTCGGCCTCGCCGTCGCCCCACACCTTCGAGCCGACGATCGCCTGGTGCCGGAAGTCGATCGGGTCGTCGCACACCGCCTGACCCTTGAGGTGGTTCGAGATCGCCCACACCTTCAGCCCATAACGGTTCAGGATGTCGAGGCGGCCCTGCAGGTAGGCGTCGTCCTCCGCGGCGCGCCACACGTCGAGGTGCTCGCCCGAGCAGGCGATCTCGAGCCCGTCATAGCCCCACTCGCTCGCGAGCTTCGCCACCTCCTCGAGCGTGAGGTCGGCCCACTGGCCGGTGAAGAGGGTCACGGGATGCGTGCTCATGAGGGGTTCCTTTCGTTCTGCAGTCGCGTCAGGTGGTCGAGCGAGCGACGGGCCAGCTCGTCCTGGCTCTCGGCGAGAGGCCGCCACACGGATGCCGCCGTCGCGATGGTCTCATTGTCGCCGGTAAAGCTCTCCAGGTTGAGCGCTCCGGTGTAGCCGACGTCGTCGAGGGCGTCGAGGAACGCGGACCAGTCGATGTGGTCGTCGCCCACCGCCCCGCGGTCGTTGCCGCACACCTGCACGTGAGCGATCGCCCGCCCCGCCATCCTGATCGCTGTGGCGACATCCTTCTCCTCGATATTGAGGTGGTAGCTGTCGAGGGCAAGACCGAGGCCGTCGCCCAAGAGGGGTGCGAGTGCGTCGAGCGCCTGCTCGACGGTGTTGATGAGGCTCGTCTCGTAGCGGTTGAGCGGCTCGATGGCGAGGGTGATTCCGGATGCCGCAGCCCGGTCGACGAGGGGGCGCAGGGATCCGCGCAGCGCTGCGACAGTCGCAGCGCGGTCGTCGGCGGACATGCGCCACGTTCGGCCGGTCTGCGCGTAGAAGGGACCGGCGACGACGCTCGCGCCGAGCGTCTCAGCGACGACGACGCAGTGATCGAGGTAGGACTGAGTGGCCTCGATCGCCGCTGGCGATGCGTCGACGAGATCGCGGCCCGCACCCATCGCCCCGACGACGTAGGGGGCGAGGCTCAGGTCATCGAGCACGTCCCGCGCTCGAGCGGGGCTCCAGTCGCCCGGCGACTCCACGGGCAGCTCGATCGCATCGAAGCCCATCGCGGCGACCTTGCGCGCGATCGACTCGAGGCTCGCGTCGTTCAGCGGCGAGGTCCACACCCAGGTGTTGACTCCGATGGGCCTGCGCATGTCGTCTCCTCGGAGTGTCTGGAATGGGGTCTCGATACGCCGCCTGCGGCGGCTACTCGACCAGCGGAACTAGGGTTTGGTTTCGATATGTGTGCTCTGCCCGGTCGTCGGGACGACGCCCGGCGCTGGCGGCACGCGGAGGCCAGAAATGGCCTCCGCAACAGTGTGCCGCGCGCTACTCAACCAGCGGAAGTAGGTGGTCTCGATACGCGGCTCCGCCGCTACTCGACCGGCGGTACTATCGTCGGTCGAGTAGCGTGCGGAGCACGCGTATCGAGACCCGGTTGGTTACGGCATTACTCGGGCTTGCCAGACCTGCGGGTAGCCCACGAGGTCTTCTCCGCCGAACTTGGCGTAGTGACCACCAGGCATGCCCTCGTTCTTCGCTAGGTAGCTGTCGAGCTCATCCACGAAGATCGGGTCCTGCGGAAGCACCCACTCCTTCGGAACCTCTTCACCGGCGAAGATCTTCTGCACGGCGAGCAGCGTCGTGCGCCACTGGAAGTTCGAGTAGACGGGCGCGAGACCCGTGACCCCGGTTTCCTTCCACTTGCGCAGGAAGCTCAGCTCGTCTTCACCCGTGATGACCGGATAGTCGACACCGGCGTCCTCGAACGCTTCGAGTGCGGCGACGGCGCCGTCACCGGCATCCATCCAGATTCCCTTGACATCGCCCTTGGCGAGCTCATCGGAGATGATCTGCTTGATCTTCACCGGGTCAGCACCCGTGAAGTAGTCGACCGCGTCGATGCCGGCCTCGGAGAACAGCTTCTCGGCCGCAGCCCAGCGCTGTTCGAGCACGTCGACACCCGGAAGGATGCGGAACGCGACGACCTTGTCGCCGGCCTGGAGGTGGTCGATGAGGAACTCCGCCGTGTCGATGCCCCACGCGAATCCGCCGATCGGGTGGATGAACGTGACGGGGCAGTCGGTCTGCACACCACGGTCGAAGACGATGACGGGCTTGCCGGTCGCGCACGCGCGCTCGACTGCCGGGGTCATCGCCGCCGTGCTGTTGGGCGAGATCAGGAAGACATCGCAGTTGCCCTCTTCGATGAAGTAGTCGATGTCGGCGATCTGCGTGTCATCGTTGTCCTGGGCGTCGCGGGTCTCCATCTCGGAGATCGCGCCGGATGCCTGGAGCTCCTTGAGCTGCTGGTTCATGGTGATCCAGCCGGTCTGACGCCACGGGTTCGAGATCGACGCATTCGCGAAACAGACCTTCTTCGCTCCCGCGCTCGCGAACTCCGAGGTGTCCACCATCTCCGCGTTGATGTACTGCAGGTACGGCTGGCTTGACGGACCCTGGGGGGTCACGCCACGCTCGGCGAACTGCTTGTCATACTGTGCCTGGTCGAACCACTCGTTGATGACCGGCGGGGTGCCGGTGTCCTCGGGTGGAGTCACGGTCGGGTCGGTACTGCACCCGGCCAGTGCGATGAGCGCTGCTGCACCCACCATTGCTATTGCCACGTTTGCACGACGTCGCATCAGATACCTCCATTGTCGGTCCGCTGGCCCGCGGGCTCGCGGTCTTGTAGTGCAGGGCTGACCGGATCCAGCGTCGGATCTGGCCGCTTCCCCATTGCGGGAGAAGTCTCGAGGGGCCCACGTCGACGGCGGGCTCGGAAGGTCGTCGCCGAGTAGGCGACGGCGAGGATGATGATTCCGCCCTGGATGGCGTCCCTCATGGTGGAGGGGACCCCGGCGAAGTTGAGCAGGGTGAAGAGCGCTTCGAGCGCGAAGGCACCGGCTGCGGCGGCAACGACCCAGCCACGGCCACCGCCGAGCACGACGCCGCCGAGCACGACGGCCGTGATGGCGATGAACTCATAGCCACGACCGACCGAGGGGTGAACTCCCGCGTAACCGACGAGCAGTACGCCGGCGACGGTCGCGCTCAGGCTCGACAGGATGAATGCGCTCGTCTTCACCCACCACACGCGCACACCCGCGTAGCGGGCCATGGTGACATTGTCGCCGACGGCGATGAGCGATTTGCCGAAGGGGCGACGGGAGAACCAGATGGCCGCGGCGAGAATCACAGCGAGCAGCAGCGCAGACCACGGGAGGAAGTCGATGATCGGCACATCCCGGATTCCGCCGCGGCCAATCTGCCGGAAACCGTCGGCGGGATTTCCCGTCGCCGCACCCCCGGTCCAGAACAGGATGCCGCCGAGGAGCGCGAGCATCATGCCGAGCGTGACGATGAACGACGGCACTCTGAGGAGTGTCGTGACGAGGCCGTTGATGAGGCCGATGAGTGCGCCGAAGAGGAGCATGAACCCGAGAACGGGGATGCTGCGGGAGTCGTCCTGGCCGATGAGGTTGCCCGCGATGACGACCTGTGCCGTCACGAGTGACCCCATCGACAGGTCGAACTCGCCCGAGACGATGACGAAGTACTGACCGATGGCGACGATGGCGACGGGCGCAACACGTTGGATGAAGCGCATGAGCTGCCCGGGTTCGGCGAAGCTCGGGTTGAGCACGGTGATCCACACGAGCAGGACGAGAAGCAGGAGGAAGACGGCTCCCCGTGGCCTCACGAGCGTCAGTCCCGCCCGGCTGAGCGACTGACCGATGCTGCGCTCGTTCATCGCGCCACCTCCGCATCGACAGGGGGCGTGCCGGCTGAGCCCGAGGCATCCTTGGAGAATCGCGCACGGCGACGCTCGATGGCACGACCCGTGTAGATTGCGACCGCCGCGACGATGACGATGCCGCGAACGACATCCTTGAGGAAGGGATTGACCTGCATCACGCTCATGACGTTGTCGAGCACCGCGAAGATGGCGACACCGCCGATCGTTCCCCAGATCGAGCCTCGTCCGCCGAGCAGGAGAGTGCCTCCGAGCACCACCGCCGCGATCGACAGCAGATCGTAGCCGCCTTGACTTCCCACCGTCGGGCTGCCGACGCCGAGCCTGCTCGCGAGCAGGAGACCCGCGAGCGCCGCCATCACCGAGCACATCACGTGGGCGACGACGACGGGCTGCCAGGTGCGCAGTCCGCTGAGACGGGAGACGGCCGGGTTGCCGCCCACGGCGAACATGTGGTGGCCCGTGCGCGTCTTGCGCAGGAAGAGTGCGACGAGCACGGCGAGACCGACCATGATGATCGTCGAGATCGGCACTGGACCGAGACCGCTCGCGCCCACGAGCTGGAACTCCCACGGAACGCTTCCCGCCGTGCCCTTGTACTCGGTCGCCAGGTAGCCCTTGATGATGAGCCCGACTCCGAGGGTCGCGATGAAGCCGTTGACCTTGAGTCCCGCGACGATCACGCCATTGGCGAGACCGATCGCGGCGGCGACGAGCAGGGTCAGGATGACCGCCCACAGGATGTTCTCCTGCCTGCCCTGCATCGTCTCGGCCGCGATGAGGCTCGACAGGCTGACGACGTAGGGCACCGATAGATCGAGCGAGGCGCACAGGATGACAAGGGTCTGGCCGATGGCCACGAATCCGAGAACGCTCATCCCGGTGAGGATGTCGCGGATGTTGCCGTCGCTGAAGAAGTTTCGGCCGACGGTGGAGACCAGCACTGCGCCGATGATGATGACGCCGATGAGCGCGAAGAGCACGATCACCGTGTTGTCGAGGCGAAGCCTGCGGGTCGTCATGCTGCTGCCCCGCTCGCGTGGCCCGCAGCGGCAAGGAGGACTGCCTCTTCGGTGGAGTCGCCAGGAAGCTCCGCCACGAGACGGCCATCGTGCATGGCGAGGATGCGATCGGACATCCCGATGACCTCGGGAAGCTCGGACGAGATCATGAGAATGGCGACACCCTGGTGGGCGAGTTCGCGCATGAGCTGGTAGACGGCGATCTTGGCGCCCACATCGATGCCGCGCGTCGGCTCGTCGAAGACGACGACCCGCGGACCGGTCGCGAGCCATTTCGCGAGCACGACCTTCTGCTGATTGCCCCCGGAAAGGTACTGAACCTCTTGATCGAGACCGCGCGAGCTCACCTCGAGGGAGGAGAGGATGCCCGGCACCGTGCGCCGCGCGGCGGGTGTGCGGCGCGCGAAGACGCCCCGGATGACGAGCAGCGCGTTGTCGACGACCGACTGACCGAGAGCGAGACCCTGTGCTTTGCGGTCCTCGGTGACCAGTGCGAGGCCCGCCTTGACGCCCGCTCGGGGGTTCGCGATGCGCACCGGACGGCCATCGAGCTCGACGCGACCGCGCGTGAAGGGCACGGCACCGAACACCGCCTCGGCCAGCTCGGTTCGCCCGCTGCCCTGCAGACCGGCGACTCCGAGGATCTCGCCCGCTCGCAGCTCGAAGTCGATGCCGTCGAGGTAGGCGTTGCCCGCGTCGGCGACGCTGAGGCGCGTCTCACCGACCGCCGTGCCGGCCACGACCGGGGGGAAGAATGTCGAGATCGAGCGCCCCACCATTCGGCGCACGAGTTCCGGGGTGTCGAGCTCGGCAGCGGGACCGCTCGAGACAAGGGCGCCGTCTTTGAGCACGGTGATCGTGTCGCACAGATCGAAGACCTCTTTGAGGCGGTGTGAGACGTAGAGCACCGCCACCCCTCGCGCGGCGAGCTTGCGCACGATCTCGTAGAGCAGCTCCACCTCGTTGTCGGCGAGCGCAGCGGTCGGCTCGTCCATCGAGATGACTCGCGCATCGAAGGAGAGCGCCTTGACGACCTCGACGATCTGCTGCTCCGCGACGGTGAGCGTGCCGACGCGGGCCGTGGGGTCGATGAAGTCGATTCCCAGTTCGGCGAGGAGCTCCGCGGTTCTGCTCGCCATGCCCTTGTTGTCGACGAAGCCGGCCCTGCGCGGTTCGCGTCCGAGAAAGACATTCTCCGCGACGCTGCGCTCGGGAAGCAGATTGAACTCCTGGAACACCGTCGCTATTCCCGCGCGCATCGCCTGAATGGGGTGCGTGTGGTCGACCGCCTCGCCCGCGAGGACGATCTCACCCGTGTCGCGCTCGTAGACGCCCGCGATGATCTTCATGAGCGTCGACTTGCCGGCACCGTTCTCGCCGACCAGGCCGTGCACCCGCCCGGAGAAGAGCTCGAGATCGACGTCGTGCAGCACCCGTACTCCGAAGAAGCTCTTGCTCACGCCGGTCACGCTCAGCACCGGGGTGCCGGGGTCGTGCTCTCTCTTCTCCACGACGCGCTGCTCGGTCATGTCGCGACCGCCCTCACGGGCCTGGGGACGAGGTCGACCCACTGGCCCACCTCTGCGGATCGCAGCACCGCGTCCGTGACGATCGCCGCCCACATCCCGTCGTGGAAGGTTGGGAGCCCCGCGGGCATGTCGCCTCGCGCCGCGGCGTAACTGTCGGTGACAAACGCGGTGAAGGCGTCCTGATAGCCGAGCGGGTGCCCGGCTGGGAGCACCGAGAGGCGCGCGGCGTCCTCGCTGAGCTGGGCGTCCTCGCGCGGAAGCAGTTCGGATCCGACCCGTCGACCGATCCAGAGCTCGTCAGGATGCTCCTGGTCGAATCGCACCGACTCGCCCGTGCCCGAGATCTCGACGACGAGATGATTCTTTCGCCCCGGCGCCACCTGGGAGACGAGGAGGGTTCCGATCGCGCCGGTCGTGGTCTCGACGACGAGAGCGACGGCATCCTCTGTCGCGATGTCGCGATTCTGTGCCCGCTCGGTGAACACCGTGCGCTTGACCGCGCCCAGCCGAGCGATCGGATCGCCCGTCACGAACTCGACCAGGTCGACGAGGTGCGATCCGATGTCGGCGAACGCCCGCGAGGGTCCACCGAGGCTCGTGTCGACCCGCCAGTCGTCGTCGAGATCGGACTGCAGCCAGTCTTGAAGATAGTTTCCATGGACGGTGAGCAGGGTGCCGAGCTCTCCCCGCGCGACGCGCGCCCGAGCCTCCCGCACCATGGGGTGGTAGCGGTAGACGAAGGGGACGGTCGCCGTGACACCGGCGCGCTCGGCGGCACGGACGAGTGATTCGGCATCCGCGACACTCGTGGCCAGGGGCTTCTCGCAGATCACGTGCTTGCCCGCCGCGATCACCGCCGCGGCGAGGTCGGCGTGCGTGGTGTTCGGCGTGCAGATGTGCACGACATCGATCGAGTCGTCGGCGATGAGCTCTTCCGCGGAGGCATAACCGCGCGGGATTCCCAGTGCGCCTGCCGCGCGCGCCGCGCTCTCGGGCGTGGACGCCGCAATCCCGACGAGGGTGCCGCCCGCGGCACGTGCCGATCGGCTGTGCACCCGGCCCATGAAGCCGCCACCGATGATGCCGATTCGGGCACCGGAACTCCATGGCGACGTTGACATGCCTCGATTGTGACACACAACGCGCATCTTTTACCAGCGCTCAGGCAAAAGTTGTTCGATGAATGTCTATTAGCTGCTTATCCGTCACTCGTAGTGGGTGTGCTTTACTAATCGACATGGTCGACATTGCGCGCGGATCGGCGCTCGGTTCATCCGGTGCAAGCGAATTGTTCCAGCTTCTCCGTGACGGCCAGCCCCGAACCCGGGCTGAGCTCGCCACCCTCACCGGCCTCGCACGATCCACGATCGCGCTCCGCGTCGACGCACTCATGCGACTCGGACTCATCGGGCCCGTCGGCGACGCGATCTCGACGGGCGGGCGGCCATCCTCGCAGTTCGCCCTCAACCCCACTGCCCGACTCGTGCTGGCGGCCGACATCGGCGCATCCCACGCGAACCTCGCGATCGCCGACCTCTCCGGCACCATCCTCGTACAGCACGCGGAGGCGCTGCCCGTGAGCGACGGCCCCGAGCGCGTGCTCAGCTGGGTCGTCGACTCCGGACGCAGCCTCATCGCGAAGATCGATCGCGACGCCGCCGACCTCATCAGCATCGGCATCGGACTACCCGGCCCGGTCGAGTACAGCACCGGACGCCCGATCAACCCGCCGATCATGCCCGGCTGGGACCGCTTCGACGTGCCCGGCTGGATGCAGCAGCACTGGGACGTGCCAGTGCTCGTCGACAACGACGTCAACATCATGGCGCTCGGCGAGCGCGCCGTCGCCTGGCCCGACACCGAGCACCTCATCTTCATCAAGGTCGCGACCGGCATCGGTGCAGGCGTCATCTCGAGTGGGCGCCTGCAACGCGGTGCGCAGGGGATCGCCGGCGACATCGGGCACGTGCAGATCGCCCGCGGCATCGGGGTTCCCTGTCACTGCGGCAACCGCGGTTGCCTCGAGGCGATGGCGTCGGGGCCGGCCATCGCGCGCGCGCTGCGCGACACGGGCGTCGAGGTCGAGTCGGGTCACGATGTGGTCGAGCTCGTCAAGCATGGCAACATCGACGCCGTGCAGGCCGTGCGTCAGGCCGGCCGCGATATCGGCGAGGTGCTCACCGCGTGTGTGAGCCTCATCAACCCCTCGATCATCGCCATCGGCGGCGCGATGTCGCAGGCGGGGGAGCACCTCATCGCGGGCGTGCGCGAGGTGGTCTACACGCGGTCGATGCCGCTCGCTACGGAGCACCTCTCCATCGTGCAGTCCCGGGCAGCGGACAACGCCGGTGTCATCGGGGCGAGCATGCTCGCGATCCACCACGCTCTCTCGCCCGAGAGCATCGACGCGATGGCGTGACCTCGGCCGCGCAGCAGGAACTCCGCAGGCTCCCTAGCGGCGCCACGCTCGCGCGACGACGAGCGGACCCCGCACTGGCTCGGCGACGCCGCGCCCGCTGAGTGCCGACACCGCAAGCGCGGTCACGAGCAGCCAGCAGAGCGCGATCGTCGTCGCGACGAGCTCGAGCCAGCTTCCGACATCGGTTCCGAATCGCGCAAGCGACAGGATGCCGCCGGCCGCCGCGATGAGACCCACCGCGAGCGCGCTGACGAGGGAGAACCGCGCGAGACCGCGATGACCCTGTGCGAAGGAGAGTTGCAGCATCCCCCAGCACGCGGCGGCGAAGGCGAGCACCGCGCACAGTGTGTGAACGAAGTCCTGCCAGGTGAAGGTGGTGCCGACGGGCAGCGGGCAGCCCGCCGTGCAGGTCACCTGCGACGCGATGAGAAAGAACCCGCACGCGACGAGCAGCGACAGCATCGGTCGCCACGCGCGCAGAACCGGCGCGGTCGAACGGATATCGCGCACGACGATCGCCGTCACCGCACCGCCGGCGACGATGAGCAGCAGAGCGGCCTCGAACAGCTCCGCTGTGACTTCGCCCTCCGCGCCGAACTCGCTCACATACATGCTGCGCGGCAGGGTATGGAGACGAATAGACCACAGCAGCAGGAGCGCTGTCGCCACGGCCAGAGCGCCGCCGATCGCGCTGATCGTGCCGATTCGCCGGGCAACGTTGAGGCGGTCGGACGCGGGCGGCACGACGCCTATGCTAGCGGGAACTCGGCGTCCACCGACGGCCGAGACGATCGTCGGAGCCGGCGCTGCAGCGAAGGCTAGAGGTGGCCTTCGCTCATAGCTCCAGCACCCTCACGAAGTCGTTCTCCCACCGGGTGCCGAGCAGGAAGCGCTTGGTGCCGACCGCGACGAAGCCGCTCTTCTCGTAGAAACGGTTCGCTCGAGCGTTCTGGTCGTTGACGCCCAGCCACACGCTCGCCGCACCCCGCCCACGGGCGAGCCCCACCGACCGCTCGATGAGCTGCGTCGCAATGCCGGACCCGTGAGCATCCGGCCGCACATAGACCTTGCTGAGCTCGACCGTCGGTCGAAGGGTGACGGATGCCGCGACATCCTGATCAGTCGGCTCGTCGGCGATCAGCATCGTGTACCCGACCGCGCGATCGCCCTCGACGGCGAGCAGAAGGTCGCGGGCGGGGTCGGCGAGGTACTCGTCGAACCGCGCCTCGGTGAGGTGGGTATCGATGAACTCCTGGATGTCGGCAGGAGACGAGTCAGGCGGGCACGCGAGGGGAAACGTCGCTGCTGCCACATCGTGCAGCAGTGCGGCGTCACCGCTCACGGCCCGCCTGAGCTCCATGCTGGCGTGCTCAGAGCACGCTGACGTCGAGCGGGATGCCCGGGCCGTGCGTGGTCGAGACGGCGCCCTTGAGGATGTAGCGACCCTTCGACGAGCTCGGCTTGGCGCGGAGGATCTCGTCGAACGCGGCGGCCGCGTTCTCCTGCAGCTGCTCCTGCGAGAACGACGCCTTTCCGATGACGAAGTGCACGTTCGAGTGCTTGTCGACGCGGAACTCGATGCGGCCGCCCTTGATGTCGGTGACGGCCTTCGCGGTGTCGGGGGTCACGGTGCCGGTCTTGGGGTTGGGCATGAGACCGCGGGGGCCGAGCACCTTGCCGAGACGACCGACCTGGCCCATGAGCTCCGGGGTCGAGACGGCGGCGTCGAACGCGGTGTATCCGCCCGCGACCTTCTCGATGAGCTCGCTGCCACCGACCTCGTCGGCACCCGCGGCGAGCGCGGCCTCAGCGGCCGGACCGGTCGCGAACACGATGACGCGGGCGGTCTTGCCCGTGCCGTGCGGGAGGTTGACGGTCCCACGAACCATCTGATCCGCCTTGCGAGGGTCGACGCCGAGCTTGAGGGCGACCTCGACGGTCGAGTCGAACTTCGCCGAGCCGGATTCCTTCGCGAGGGCGACCGCCTCGGTCGGGGTGTAGTACTTGCCCGCTTCGAGCTTCTCGGCTGCGGCGCGGTATGCCTTGGACTTTGCCATGATTCTCTCCTGTGTGAGTCGCGGTGTCGTGAGCCTGGCTGGCTCTCCCGCTGGGGGTGTCCGTCGAGCGCGGGGACGCGTCGCGGACTTCCGAGTTGTGGTGTCGACTACTGGTCGACGGTGATGCCCATGCTGCGGGCGGTGCCGGCGATGATCTTCTCGGCGGCCTCAACCGTGTTGGCGTTGAGGTCAGCCTGCTTGGTCTCGGCGATCTGACGCAGAGCATCCTTCGAGAGCTTGCCCACCTTCGCGGTGTGCGGCGTCGCCGAGCCCTTGCTCACGCCCGCGGCCTTCTTGATGAGCTCCGCGGCTGGGGGGGTCTTGAGGATGAACGTGAACGAACGGTCCTCGTAGACGGTGATCTCGACGGGGATGACGTTGCCGCGCTTGTCCTGCGTGGCGTCGTTGTACGCCTTGCAGAACTCCATGATGTTGACGCCGTGCTGACCCAGCGCGGGCCCGATGGGCGGTGCGGGGTTGGCGGCGCCGGCCTGGATCTGAAGCTTGATCAGACCCGTAACCTTCTTCTTCGGTGCCATTGTGTTTTCCTTTTCTGTTCGAGCATCCCCGAGGATGCTCTCCCGCCTCCCCAGCCTGTCCGGGGCGCGGTGACTCTCTATCTTAGGGTTTCGATACGCGGGCTTCGCCCGCTACTCAACCTTGACCCGATGCGCATCAACGCCGCTTCGCGGCATTGACCCGCCCCGCGTCAAAGCTTGGTGACCTGATCGAAGCCCAGCTCGACCGGGGTCTCGCGCTCGAAGAGCGAGACGAGCACGGTGAGCTTGCCGCTCTCGGGCTTGATCTCGCTGATCGTACCCGGCAGGCCCGCGAACGAGCCCTCCTTGATGGTGATGGTCTCGCCCACCTCGAAGTCGATCTCCTGGGCGATCGCGCGGGCGACCGCACGTCCACCCTTGGCGGCTCCGGCCTTGGCGGGTGCCTCGACGGGTGCGACGAGCGACTTGAGCATCGAGAACGCCTCCTCGAAGCGCAGCGGCGTCGGGTTGTGCGCGTTGCCGACGAAGCCGGTCACTCCGGGGGTGTGGCGCACAACCGACCAGCTGTCCTCGTTGAGCTCCATGCGCACGAGCACGTAGCCGGGAATGCGCACGCGGTTGACGAGCTTGCGCTGACCGTTCTTGATCTCGACGACGTCCTCCATGGGAACCTGAACCTCGTAGACGAAGTCCTCCATGCCCATCGACACGCGGCGGTTCTCGATGTTCGACTTCACGCGCTTCTCGAAGCCCGCGTACGAGTGGATGACATACCACTTGCCGGGCTTGCCCTGCAGCTCGGACCGGAACTCGGCGTAGGGGTCGACCTCTTCCTCGGCGTCCTCCGCGACTACCTCGTCGGTGCCTGCCTCGTCGGTGCCTGCCTCATCAGTGTCGACCTCGTCAGTGTCGACGGATGCCTCGACGACGACGTCCGCGGCAGCATCGGTTGCAGCATCCGTCGCCTCATCGACCGTCTCGAACTCTTTCTCAGACACTGATCTCTCATTCCATTTCTTTGAGAGCCCGCAAGAGGCTCACACTATTGCGGGGCGGTAGCGCCCCAAGCTCACTGACCGGGGGTCGCGATGGGGCCGTCGCCGAACACGTAGGCGACACCGAACCCGAACAGGAAGTCGAGTCCCGAGACGATGCCCATGACAATGACGACGAACACGAGCACGACACCGGTGTAGGTGAGCAGCTCCCTGCGCGTGGGTGTGACGACCTTCGAGAGCTCGTTGACGACCTGCCTCAGGAACAGGGCGATGCGCGCGAACGGTCCACGGCGCTTGTCGCGCTCGGACTTCGCGGTTGCGACGATGTCCTCTGCGGGCACGTCGGCGTCTTTACTCGCCACTCTCACTACCTTCCGGGCTTGTTCCGAGAAAACCCTGTGCGGGGATTCCGATCGGGAACGACCCCCGCTTTCGCGGGAATCGACCTGCAGGGCGGACAGGACTCGAACCTGCAACCTGCGGTTTTGGAGACCGCTGCTCTACCAATTGAGCCACCGCCCTATGCGGCTGAACCTGCTCTCACAAACACACTTAAGGGGCTGGCCGAAAATGGGCATAGAAAAGCATGGCGGTTTCAACCACCTCGACAAGTGTAAGTCACCGACCGAGCACACTGCAAAGCGTCGATCTGAGAAGCCGTCGGTGCAGACGGCAGCCCGCGCCTCGTCATCAAAGCTGACGTCCACCCCCTGAGGCCATAGGCTTGAGGGGTGACCCGCGAACCCACGCCCCGGATCTCCGCTCGCATCGCAGCGATCGCCGAGTCAGCCACCCTCAAGGTCGATTCCAAGGCCAAGGCGCTCCAAGCGCAGGGTCGACCGATCATCTCCTATGCGGCCGGCGAGCCCGACTTTCCCACTCCCTCGAACGTCGTCGAGGCCGCGAGCGCGGCCGTGCTCGACCCCCGCAACCACCGCTACACCCAGGCGGTCGGGCTGCCCGAACTGCGCGAAGCCATCGCCGTCAAGACCAAGCGCGACAGTGGACTCGAAGTCTCGGCGAACCAGGTCATCGTCACGAACGGCGGCAAGCAGGGCGTCTACCAGGCATTCGCAACGCTGCTCGACCCGGGCGATGAGGCACTGCTGCCCGCCCCTTACTGGACCACCTATCCCGAGGTCATCAAGCTTGCCGGCGGCGTGCCCGTCGAAGTCTTCGCGGGAGCAGACCAGGAGTACCGCGTCACGGTCGAGCAGCTCGAGGCCGCGCGCACCCCGCGCACGAAGCTGCTCGTCTGGGTGTCCCCCTCCAATCCCACCGGTGCCGTCTACTCCCCCGAGCAGACCCGCGCCATCGGCCAGTGGGCCGCCGACAACGGACTCTGGGTGATCGCCGACGAGATCTACCAGAACCTGGTGTACGACGGCGTTCGTGCCATGTCGATCGTCGAGGCCGTGCCCGAGCTCGCCGACCGCACGCTGCTTGTCAACGGTGTCGCCAAGTCGTACGCCATGACCGGATGGCGGCTCGGCTGGATGGTCGGGCCCGCCGACGCCATCAAGGGCGCTGCGAACCTGCAGTCGCACCTTTCGTCGAACGTGTCCAACATCTCGCAGCGCGCCGCCCTCGAGGCCCTCACTGGGCCACAGGAGACCGTCGAGCTCATGCGTCAGGCCTTCGAGCGCCGCCGCAACACGATCATCGCCGAGCTGAACAAGATCGACGGGCTCGAGGCACCGATGCCGCAGGGTGCCTTCTACGCCTACGCCGACGTGCGCGGACTGCTCGGCCGCAACTGGGGCGGTGTGCATGTCGAGACCTCGCTCGACCTCGCCGACGTCATTCTCGAGCAGGCCGAGGTCGCGGTCGTTCCCGGCGAGGCCTTCGGGCCGAGTGGTTACATCCGCCTCTCCTATGCGCTCGGTGACGATGCCCTGCTCGAAGGAACCCAGCGCCTGCAGCGACTCTTCGCCTAGGTCTGCCCCGCCGCTGATGCTACGGCGTCGGCCACGATGTCGAGCAGATCGGAACGCAGGTTCCACTGCTGCCAGTAGAGCGGAACCGTCACACCCGACGCGGGGACCAGCTCGACCAGTTCGCCCGTCTCGAGCGCGTCGCCCACTTGAAAGTCGGGCAGCATGCCCCAGCCCAGGCCCAGGCGAACGGCCGCCGCGAACTCACTCGAGGCCGGCACGAAGTGAATCGGCGGCCTGGTGTGCACACCCCGCGAGCGCAAGAAACTCAGCTGCAGTTCATCGCGGCGATCGAAGTTGATGAACGGAGCGGCGCTCAGCGAAGCCGGGTCCACACCCGCGGCGAACCATCGCTGCACGAACCCGGGGGCGGCAACGGCGCGGTACCGGGTGGCCCGGAGTGGTCGAACCAGGCATCCGGAGACCGCCGTCGATCGCGAGGTGACCGCGCCCATCACCTGACCCGACTCGAGCAGCGTGGTCGTGTACTCCTCGTCTTCGCGATGAAGATCGAAGGTGACCGGATGCTGGCGCGCCACCTCCGTCAACGCCGGCAGGAACCAGGTGGCCAAGGAGTCGGCGTTGACGGCGATTCCGATGCTCGTGGGCTTCTGCGGTCCGTCCCCTGCCCCGACCGCCTCCAGCGCTTCGTGCTCGAGCAGCGTGAGCTGGCGGGCGAGGCGCACGATGGCCGAGCCGGACTCCGTGGGCCGAACGGGCTTGGAGCGCACGAGCAGCACGCGACCGAGGCGATCCTCGAGCGACTTGATGCGCTGACTGACTGCGGAAGGTGTGATGTGCAGAGCGCGCGCGGCTGCCTCGAGGGTGCCGTGATCCACGGTGACGGCGAGTGTCCGAGCAAGATCGAGCGGGATCGTCATATGAAGCAATGCTAATCGATCCTAAGAATCTTGAGCTGGCTTTCATACTCGCGCAACCCCTAGCGTGAAACCGTGAATCTCCTCGACATGCTCATCGCGCATCCCGCACTCCTGCTCGCCGGTTTCGGTCTTGGCCTCTCGCTCATCGTCGCCATCGGCGCCCAGAACGCCTTCGTGCTGCGACAGGGCGCACGGCGCGAGCACCTCGTGGCCGTGCTGCTCGTGTGCATCGTGTCCGACGTGGTGCTCATCGTCGCCGGGGTTGCCGGATTCGGCACGATCCTTGCGCACGCCCCCTGGGCGATCGCGCTGTTCCGCTGGTTCGGCGTGGCGTTCCTTCTCGGCTACGGACTGCTGGCGGCGAAGCGCGCATGGCGACCCGCGGGCACCGCGCTGAGGGTCGAGGGTACCGAAGCGAACGCCCCCACTGCCACCGACGGCACGCCCGGCACCCCCGGCACCCCCGGAGCAACCACGACGCTCGCCCGACCGACAACAGGCACACGACGAGCGCTGCCCGTCGTGCTCACCGCCCTTGCACTCACCTGGCTGAACCCCCACGTCTACCTCGACACCGTGGTGCTGCTCGGCTCGGTGGCGAACACGCACGGTTCCGATGGCCGCTGGGTGTTCGCCATCGGAGCCTGCCTCGGAAGCGTCGTCTGGTTCACGGCGCTCGGAGCCGGTGCGCGCATGCTGTCGCGCTGGCTCGCGACCCCCCGTGCGTGGCGCATCCTCGACGGCGTGATCGCCGTGGTGATGGTGACGCTCGCACTGTCGCTTGCGCTCGGCTCCTGAACCTTCGGCTGCTAGAGCAGTTTGCGCTCGAGCGCCCACGCGGTGAGCTCGTGTCGTGACGAGAGCTGCAGCTTGCGCAGCACCGCAGAGACGTGCGTCTCCACCGTCTTGATCGAGATGAACAGCTCGCTCGCAACCTCTTTGTACGCGAAGCCGCGCGCGATGAGCCGCATGACCTCGCGCTCACGGGCGGACAGCCGATCGAGTTCATCGTCGGTGACCGCCTGCTCGCCCGCGACCGCGCCGAAGGCGTCGAGCACGAAACCGGCGAGCCTGGGCGAGAAGACCGCGTCACCGCTCGCGACCTTGGCGACGGCAGCGCTCACCTCCGCTCCCGAGCTGCCCTTGGTGATGTACCCGCGAGCGCCAGCGCGAATGACACCGACGACATCCTCGGCCGAGTCGGAGACGCTCAGGGCGAGAAAGCGAACGCTGTCCAGGTGCTCGGCGCTGCGCGTGATGACCTCGGCACCTCCGCCGCCGGTGCCGCCGGGCAGGTGCACATCGAGCAGCACCACCTGGGGCTTCAGTTCGACCACGGCCGTGACCGCGGCGTCGACATCCGCTGCCTCACCCAGCACCGTGACCGAGTCGTCGAGGTCAGCCCGCAGTCCGGAGCGGAAGATCGAGTGGTCATCGACGATGAGCACCGTCGTCTTGGGCACAGCGGTCATAGTGCTGCTCCTTCCCTTCGATCGAGGTGCACATGCACTTCGGTTCCCGCGCCGCCCGCGCCGGGCCCCACGGTCGCAGTGCCACCCGCCCGAGACATCCGCCCCATGATGGACTCCCGGATGCCCAGCCGCCCGCTCGGCAGCGCGTCGAGATCGAGCCCCGGTCCGCGGTCGCGAACCCACACGTCGATGGAGCTCGTGGTCGCTTCGAGATAGACGGAGACGTCACCCCCCGCGTGCCGCGCGGCGTTGAGCATCGCCTCGCGCACGGCACCGAGCACCGCACCGTTGGACACCGCCTCGGAGCCGCCCGCCGTCACGAAGTCGATGCGCACGGGGTACTCGAGCTCGATGACAGACGCGAGTTCGCGCAGCTCGGTCGCGAGGTCGCCCTCGGTCGTGGTCGTCCCCGCGAAGAGCCAGTCACGCAGCTCGCGCTCCTGGGCGCGAGCGATGCGGGCCACCTCGGTCGACGCTCCCGCGCGGTTCTGGATGAGGGCAAGTGATTGCAGCACCGAGTCGTGCAGGTGGGCGGCGATCTCGGCCCGCTGCTCCTCGCGCACACGGGTGGCCCGTTCCGCCATTCGAGTGGTCCAGAGGTTGACTATGGCGGGCGCCAGCACAACGCCGACTCCCGCGATGACCACCACCACCGCGAGCACCGCGGTGACGGCATCCGGTCGCGCGCCGCGGGCCATGAGCATGAACCCGCCGAAGAGCACGAGGGCGGCCGCGGCACCCATGCGAACACCGAGCGCGGTCTGCTCGTGGCGAGCGGGGTCGGTCGCGTCGATGCCGATCGTCCAGGCTGCCGCCGAGCCCAGCAGGATGGCCGCGGCAGCCGTGACGAGCGGCCACCCTTCGCCCACATTGGCGAGCACGATCGCGACGATGCCCACGACGACACCTGCGGCAAGCAAGTAGGCGGCAATGGGCCGACGGCGCGTGACGGGGTCGTCAGCGGAGGCCGGGGCCGACACGGGCACGAACGCCCACAGCCAGAGGTAGAGCAGAACGCCGGCACCGCCGACCGCGGTGGTGAGAGCGAAGATCCAGCGCACCACCGCGGTCGACCACCCCAGGTGCTCGGCGAGCGCGCTCGACACTCCCGCAACGACCATGGTGCGCGGGCGCACGAGAGGTGCACGGGGAGTCATGCCTCAATCAAACCACCGGCAACTCGACCGCGGGTGCCCTGAGCGCAGAGATCAGGGTTCAATCAGGGCAGACCCCGATGGCAGCCTGAGTGCGAGCCGAGAACGATAGAGGCATGTCCGAAAACACTTCCGAGTCCACACCACCGACTCCTCCCCCCGCGAGCCCTCCACCCTCCAACGCCTTCTTCCAGTGGATGCGCGATCTCGGCATCACCCGCGAGCCCGGCTGGCTCGGCGGCGTCGCTGCCGGCATTGCCGTGCGCCTCGGAATCGACCCGATCATCGTGCGCGGCATCTTCGTCGTGATCGCCCTGCTCGGGGCTCCTGCGCTGCTGCTCTACGCCGCCGCGTGGCTGCTGCTGCCCGACCTTGACGGGCGCATCCACCTCGAGCGTCTTGCGCGAGGTCACTTCGACGGTGCCGTCATCGGCATCGGCGCGCTCGTGATCCTCGCGTTCCTCCCCTTCACTCAGGGCATCTGGTTCTGGGGGCCCTGGAACTGGGATGTCTGGGAAGGCGGTCGCTTCCTCGGCGGAGCGCTGTGGAACCTGCTCTGGACCCTCGCCGTCGTCGGCAGCATCGTCTGGCTCATCGTCTGGCTCGCCACGCGTCAGGGTGCCTCGCGCACCCCGCACGATTCGGTGCTCTACACCGCATCGAACGCATCGACCTCGGCGACGGATGCTGCGTCGAGCGCCTCGGACTCGACGGGCACCTCTGCGGCCTTCGTGTCCTCCGCGACCGACGCTCCCGTTCCGCCGCCCGCGACGCCGCCGGCCGATCCGGACGACCTCGCCGCATGGAAGGAGCAGCAGGCCGAGTGGAAGCGCGAGCACGCCGCGTGGAAGGCGCACCAGGCCACGTCCGCTCAGGAGCGGGCGGCCCACGAGCGCCGCGTTCGCGCCGAGCAGTCCGCCGCACAGCGCGCCGCCCTCGCCGAGGAGTATCGCCGTACGCACCCGCACCCGCTGTTCTCGCTCATCATGGTCGGTGTCGCTCTCGTTGCCGGTGCCATCAGCGCCCTCCTCGTCGTCGGCACCGGTACGTGGACGCACACCGCGACGCAGGTCGGCCTTGCCGTCGCCCTCGGCGTGCTCGGTCTCGCCGTCGTTCTCAACGGCCTCATGGGCAAGCGTCAGGGCGGCGCGGGCGGCTTCGCCTGGCTCGTCGCCATCGCCCTCCTGTTCTCGTCGTTCGGCGGCATCGGCGGCTTCTCGATCACGGGTGAGCGCAACTGGAGGCCCAGCTACCAGGCCGACCATTCGGTCACCGAAACCCACATCTCGGGCAACGTCGACCTCGATCTGACGGGCTACTTCGACGCCGCTGCCGCCGACGGCGACGATCCTGACGGACACGTCACGCTGCGCGTCATCCGCGGCGACGTGAACGTCATCCTGCCGGCCGATGCCCACACCTTTCTGCGCGTGAGCATCGTCTCGGGAAGAATCGAGACCGATCAGGAGACCGGAGACCGCAGACTCAGCGCAACCGACCTCGAGTACAGGCCCCTGATCCCGGGATCCGACAACCCCGAGCTGCGTGTCACCGTGTGGGTCGTGTCGGGCGACGTCACCGTCACCCAGGCCGAGCGCTAGAACGCACGACGAACCTCTAAGGAGAACGACATGTCTGAGAACACCAGTGCCGCCGGCACGAACATGGCGCCGGATGCCCAACCACCACTCGAGAACCGCGGAGCCCGCACGGGAACCGTCGTCTGGGGACTCATCATCATGGGGGTCGCCGCCCTCGCCTTCATAGCGACCCAGTGGGACCTCAGCGTCTACCACCCCGCGGTCATCACGGCGTGGACGGTCGTCGGAATCGGCGCCCTTGCGATCGTGGGCGGGCTGCTCGCCGCCATCTTCCGTCGGCGCTGAGCGGGCGCCCCGCCGAGATCCCCGCGAGTTGCGGCAGATCCGTACTGCGCTCACGCGTCGGCTACGGATTTGCCGCAATTCGCGGGTGCGGAGCGCTAGAGTGTCACGCCGACGAGCTGCGGCTCGGGGTAGAGGTTGACGCCGAACTGACCCAGCACGCGCAGGTGCACGAACCGTGCGAGCTGCATGATCTCCTCCGCGGTGGCGCCGCCGCGGTTGACGATCGCGAGGGTGTGCTTCGAGCTGATCGCAGCATTCGATCCGGGCAGCGAGAAGCCTCGCGTGATGCCGGAGCGCTCGATGAGCCACGCTGCACTCAGCTTGACCTCGGACTCGGGTGCGTCGGGGTCGAGAAGCCAGCGCGGAGCATCCGTCGGCAGCCCGTGCGCGAATCGCTCACTCACGATCGGGTTGGTGAAGAAGGAACCGGCGCTCACCGAGTCGGGGTCGTCGACAGAGAGCACCATCCCCTTGGATGCGCGCAGTGCGAGCACGGCGTCGCGCACCTCAGCGAGCGGCACGCGGTCTCCGAGCGAAACGCCGAGCGAGGTGGCCAGCTGCGCATAGGCGATCGGTCTGCTCAGGGTGCTGGGTTCGAGCTGAAGCTCGATCCCGACAACGACGCCTTTGCGGCCGCGCTTGAGCACCGAGGTGCGATAGCCGAAGCCGAGCTCGTCGTTGGAGAGGCGCTCCAGCTCGCGCGTGTCGTAGTCGAGAAAGTCGACGTTCGTGAGGGTTTCAGAGACTTCTTGGCCGTAGGCCCCCACGTTCTGAATCGGCGCGGCACCCGCTGACCCCGGGATGCCCGAGAGCGCTTCGACACCCGCCAGACCACGCTCGACGGCGTAGGCGACGACGGAGTCCCACGGCTCGCCCGCCTGAACGCGAATGCGCGACTCGTCGCCCTCGACATGGTCGATGCCGCTCGTGGCGACATGGATCACGGAGCCGTCGAAGGGCTCATCCGCGACGACGAGGTTGGAGCCGCCCCCCAGCAGAAGCCAGCGCTCATCGCTCTCCCACACCGTTCGCGCCGTCGACACGAGGTCGGGCAGGGATCGGCACTCATGGAGTTCGCGGGGAGTTCCACCGACCCGTAGCGTCGTGAGTTCGGCGAGGGGCTTCGTCATCAACCCTCGGCGGTGACGCGAACCTGCGCTTTGCCGAGCACGGTCTCGTCGGCGAAGGTCACGGTGAGGTCGATGCGAGCACCAGCCTCGTCGACAGCGCCGACCTTGGCGAGAACGCGAACAACTGCGCCCTCCGTCGCGTCGACGACCACGGGACGGGTGAAGCGCACCTGGTAGTCGACGACACGGCCGGGGTCGCCGATCCAGTCGCTGACGGGCTGAACCGCGACACCCATGGTGAGCATCCCGTGCGCGAGCACTCCCGGAAGGCCGACCGACTGTGCCACGTCGTCGCGGTAGTGGATGGGGTTGAAGTCCCCGGATGCGCCCGCGTACCTCACGAGGCTGTCGCGGGTGAGGTGGTACTCGCGCTCGGCGACGATGTCGCCCACGGTGAGTTCGCTGAGCTCGGGCGCGGCGTGCCCTGGGGAGGTCGCCTCGCGGCCGTCTCGAAGGGTCATGATTCGTCCCCCCGCACGACGAGGGTGGAGACGGCGGTGACGACGTGGCTTCCGGATGCGTCGGTCATGACGCTCTCGGAGGTCACCATGGAGTGCCCCCCGAGCGACTTCACGCTCGTGACCGCGAGGGTGGCGGTGAGCTCGTCGCCCGCGACGATCGGTCGCGTGTAGCTGAAGCGCTGGTCGCCGTGGACGACGCGGGTGAAGTCGATGCCGGCATCTGGTTCGGCGAGCAGCTGGGCGAGCGTGCTCTCCTGCACGACGATGGGGAAGGTGGGAGGGGCGACGACGTCGTCGTACCCGGCCTGACGCGCGGCCTCGGGGTCGAAGTGCAGGGGGTTCTCGGCGAGCACGGCGCGCGCGAACTCGCGCACCTTCTCGCGTCCAACCGTGTACGGCGCGGTGGGAGGGAAAGCCCTGCCGACGAGTTCGGGGTTCACGGACATCCCGCAATTCTAGTTAGTGAGGCGGCGGGTCGACGGGCGTTAAACGATGGAGCCCCAGCCCACCGTGCGGTGGTCCGGGGCTCGAGATCTTGTGAGTGCGGCTGCTCTACTGGCAGCTGTCGCACTGGAGGAGATCCATCGGGTCGACGGGAACAGCGTATCCGCCGATGGTTTCGCTCTCGTTCTCCATTGGTAACCCCCTTCGTGGTCTTATTGGTGGGGCTTTCCCCGCCGGTGGGTTTCCACTATATACACGGAACTACACAGATGTCATTACCCCACATGTTGTGTTTTCGGCGTGTCGCGCGCCGGAGCTTGAAGCGATGGCCATTTCTGGCCATCGCCGCGACGCCAGCGCCGATGCCCGTCTCGGCGTGCGGGCTTTACACGTAAAAACTACGCCGAACCACCGACATTCTCGGCCGAGCTTGGTGGTTGAGGAGCGCGCTTGCGCGCGTCTCGAAACCTCTGTCGTGCCGCTGGTTTCGAGACGGCCGACTGCGTCGGCCTCCTCAACCAGCAAGAGTCCGCGTGCTACTCAACCAACGTGGGGGCTAGATCGGAAGGACCGCCTCTGACCAGGGGTCGGGGTTGCCGAAGCGGTGCGCCGTGATCGCGATCGCCTGCTCGCGCAGGAACGGCAGCAACTCGACGCGGCCCGCCTCCGTCACGGTCTCCGAGTAGATCGCGATATCCGGGCTTCCGCCGAGCGCCTCGGCGAGGGCGACGTGACCGCCGCCAACTAACCGCACGCGCGACGTCGCGAGCTTGCCGTCGCGAGCCCGAGCGAGCCACTCCTCGTCGCTCTCCACAGACACGGATGCCCCAGTCGCCTCGATCGCCCGCTCCAACTCGGCAGGCAGCCGCTCCGCGACGCTCACCGAGACGTTCCGCCCCGACTCCGAGCCACGCGCGGGGCCGCCATCGTCCAGCAACCCTCCCGCACGCACGCCCGCAGCGACAACCCGCGCGAGCTCGTCGACCGAGCCACCCCCGTTCAACCGCACTGTCACCGGGAGCGAGCGGTAACGGAACACATCCCGCTCCACGCCCAACGCCGACACGTCTTTCGCGACACCGAACTCGCGCTCCCACTCGACCTGGTCGCTGCGGGCAGCCCGCGACACGAAGTCCGA